>NZ_WBSL01000004.1 GCF_009377345.1 Deinococcus terrestris
TTCCCCATTCGGACATCCCCGAGTCAACGCGTATCTCCAGCTCGTCGGGGCTTTTCGCAGGTAATCGCGTCCTTCATCGGCTCCAGTGCCAGGGCATCCACCGTGGACCCTTAGTATCTTGACCCTTTCATTCATTCACGCACGTCCTGACCCACCCAGGCGAACCCGAGCGGCGCCCGGAAGGCGCTCTCTGTGCTTGTTCTCTCGCACACCTCTTCGCTTGTCATGCTCCCCGCCTCGCTTGAGGCTCAGAAAAGATACAGGGGGGAGTGGGACTTGTCAACTCCCCCTTTGCCCGGTCTTCGCTCAGGCTGTGGGGGGAGCTGGTTTACGCGTGCTGCACGGCGTTAGCGGGAGAGAAGAATCGTCTCCTGAACCTTGAGGCCCTGGCCCAGGGCGTCGCGGGCGTGCTGACGGGCAGCCGTGAGGTCGTGGTCACGGTAGTTGCCGCACTCCAGTTCGCTGACTCCTGGAATGGGACGGTCATGGGCTTCCACATCCCGCAGGGCCTGCTCGAAGGCGCGGAGAACGCCCCCCTCGTTCGGCTCACCGATGACCGCCATATACATGCCCGTACGGCACCCCATTGGGGACACGTCCACCACATCAGTCAGGTGATCGCGCAGGTAACCCGCGAGCAGGTGCTCCAGCGTGTGGATGGCAGCCGGGTCGATGGCGCCCTGATTGGGCTGAAGCAGACGCAGATCGTACTTGCTGATCGCGTCCCCGCTGGGGGTGCGCTTGATTCCGGCCAGCCGCACGTAGGGGGCCTGCACTTTGGTGTGGTCGAGGTCAAAGGATTCCACATTTGCCATACCGCTCATTCTGGCCGGGGCGCGGGCGGACAATGTAAGGCCGAGCGGTTCTGATACCCGGCCAAGACGCCGAATGTTGGCCAGTGGCCCCAGGCTCCGGATTGGCCGCTCCTCATCTCTCGACGCAGGCGGAGATGGGCTGCCCTGCCCAGAACCCAGCGCCACCATTCAAGCGCTGTGGCGACTCCCTCTCCGGGTTCATCTGCGATTCGCTGCGCCCTTGCAGCAGCGGCGAGAAGGCGGGCTCCTCCATCCGGCATACTGCGCGGCGTGCCCACCCTGCTTCGCCGCCCGCGTGCCTTTCCCGTTTGGGTTCCGCTGCTGATCGCCGCGCTGCTGGTCCTCGCCGATCAGGCGCTCAAGGCTTGGGCGCTGGCGAACCTGACCGAAGGGGCGACGCCCATCCCCTTTCTTCCGGGCCTGCTGAGCTGGCAGCTCACCTTCAATACGGGCGCTGCCTGGAGCCTCTTCTCCGGGTCGGCCGTGCCGCTGGCCCTGGTCCGGCTGGCGGTCGGGATAGGGATTCTGGTGTATCTCGCCTTGCGGCCCCAGCCACGCCTCCTCTCGGTGTTGCTGGCGATGATCGCCGCCGGAGCCATCGGCAACAGCATCGATGGGCTGGTGCAGGGCCGAGTCACGGACATGTTCTACTCGCCGCTGCTCAGTGCCGTGACCCAGGCGCTGAACGCTGGACACTTCCCCATCTTCAACATCGCGGACATCTGCGTGGTACTCGGAACGCTCCTCCTAGTGGTCGTGAGTTTTGCCGAGGAGCGGCGGAGCAAGGCCAAGACGACCTGACAGCCTCGCTGAACACTGAAAGCAAAACGCCCCCAGCACTGAAGCCGGGGGCGTTGTCATAGAGGGGATCAGATCAGGCTCTTGCGGCACTTGGTGCAGACGCGCATCCGCACGGCCACGCCGCCCCGGTTAACGGTGAGAGGCTGGAGGTTGGGCTTCTGGACCCGCTTGCTGATTCCAGTAACCTTGCGGCCCACACCGCCCTGAGCACGGGCCTTACCACGGCGAATGACCGAGTTCACGACGATCGGCCCCTTACCGCACACTTCGCACACTTTCGACATGTTCCTTGCTCCTTCTTCAACCTGACCCGCTGTTGTGCCGGGGGCGGGTGACCTGAGATCGGGTGATCTGGGGTGTCGCTGCCACGCCGGGCAGGGTCAGGCAAGCCTTCCAACTCTAGCACATGGACGGGAAGCAGGAAAAAGGCCTGGCTTCCCGCTGGGGAGGCCAGACCTGAGAGAGACGAAACCTTAGCGCAGAATTCGCAGCGCCTTGAGAATGGCGATCAGGACGACACTCCCGACCACGCCCCAGATGATGCTCCAGAAGCTGAAGCCGCTGCCCGCAACCTGGGCACCGCCGATTCCCAGCAGGCCGCCGAAGATCCACTGCGCCAGCACCGCACCGACGATCCCGATCAGGATGTTGGCGACGGCACCCTGCTGGGCGTCGGTCTTCATGATCAAGCTTGCCAGCCAGCCGCACAGCGCACCCACCAGAATAAGAACGATCCAACTCATAGTTTCTCCCTCCAGGACGTTGAACTTCAACGCTTCTCGTGCCTCGTTGTGAGTGCACAATGGGACCGGGCGAGCCCTTACAGTGTTACGCATCCCACGTTCTCAAGGGCAGCCCAAGGGCAGATGGAGAGGGGACGAACTTGGCCTAAACCCAGGAGTTAGGAAGGGCCTCTCGCGGCTCATCTGCGGGGGTTCATACGCGGGAATGGTCCAGTGACCAGCTTGCTTCCCCGCAAACAAGGGAGGGCCTGTCCGCATTCATGCCGCTAGGATGCCTGGGAAGGGCCGCCCGGAGGTGGCCGCAGGAGGACGCCCCGTATGCCTGGACTGCTGGAACGCTACCGCAAGTATCTGCCCATCACTGACCGCACGCCCGCCCTGAGCCTGCATGAGGGCAATACGCCGCTGATTCCTGCTCCCCGGCTCGGGGAACAGCTGGGAGTGCAGCTCTACCTGAAATACGAGGGGCTGAATCCGACGGGCAGTTTCAAGGACCGGGGCATGGTGATGGCGGTCGCCAAAGCGGTTGAGGATGGAGCCGACACCGTGATCTGCGCGAGCACCGGAAACACCAGTGCGGCGGCGGCGGCCTACGCGGCGCGGGCGGGGCTGCGCTGCGTGGTGCTGATTCCAGACGGCAACATCGCGCTGGGCAAACTCGCGCAGGCGGTGGCGTACGGGGCCGAGGTCGTGGCGGTGAACGGCAATTTCGACGCGGCGCTGCGGTTGGTGCGCCAGATCAGCGCCGCGCATCCCATTGCGCTCGTGAACTCGGTCAATCCCCACCGCCTGCAGGGGCAGAAGACGGCTGCCTTTGAGATCGTGGACGTGCTGGGGCAGGCGCCGGACGTGCTCGCCATTCCGGTGGGCAACGCGGGGAACATCAGCGCGTACTGGATGGGCTTTACCGAGTACCACGCGGCGGGGCAGAGCGCGAATCTGCCACAGATGTGGGGCTTTCAGGCGGAGGGCGCCGCGCCCCTCGTGCGGAACGCCATCGTGGACGAGCCACAGACGCTGGCGACCGCCATCCGCATCGGCAATCCGGCGAGCGCGGACCTCGCGCGGGCGGCAGTGCGCGAGTCGGGCGGGCTGCTCGACATGGTGAGTGACGACGAGATCATGCACGCCTACAACCTCGTGGCGCGGGAGGGCGTGTTCTGCGAACCGGCGAGCGCGGCCCCGGTCGCGGGACTGCTCAAGCGGCATGCGGCGGGCCTGCTCACGCCAGGGCAGACCGTCGTGGCGGTGCTGACCGGTAACGGGTTGAAAGACCCCGACGCCGCGCTGCGGGCGGTGGAGGCTCCCCAGGCGGTGCAGGCCAGCCTGGACCACGTGCTGGAGCGGATTCTTTGAGGGAGGTCACTCTGCCCTCCTTTACCGTCCGCACCCCGGCGAGCAGCGCCAACCTGGGGCCGGGGTTTGACAGCCTGGGCCTGAGTCTGCCCCTGTTCACCAGCGTGACCGTGACCCCGCAGACCGTGACTGAGGTGGTGCCGCTGGGGCCGGAGCTGGCCGGAACGCCCGCCGACGAGCGGAACTACGTCTACCGGGCGATGCTCCTCGCGGCGGGGCGGGCCGGACGCGAGCTGCCGCCCGCCCGCGTCGAGATTCGGACGGAGATTCCGCTCGCCCGGGGGCTGGGCAGCAGCGCCGCGGCCCTCGTAGCCGGACTCGTTGCTGGAAACGAGCTGTTGGGGCGGCCCCTGAGTGACGCGGAGGTGCTCGACCTCGCCGCCCGCGAGGAAGGCCACCCCGACAACGTGGCCCCGGCGCTGCTGGGAGGCATCGTGGTCGCCACACTGGACAAGCGTGGCACCCACCATGTGCGGCTGGAGCCGCCGCCGCACCTGGGAGTCACGGTGCTGATTCCCGACTTCGAGCTGTCCACGCACGGGGCGCGGGCGGTCCTGCCGGGCGAGTACAGCCGGGCGGACGCGGTGCACGCCCTCTCGCACGCCGCGCTGCTGGCTGCCGCGCTCGCGCAAGGACGGCTGGACCTGCTGCCGCACGCCATGCAAGACCGCCTGCACCAGAGCTGGCGGGCGCCGCTGGTGCCGGGGTTGAGCGACATTCTGGAGGGCGCGACCGGGCATGGGGCACTCGGGGCGGCCCTCAGCGGGGCGGGGCCGACGGTGCTGTGCTTCCACGATGCGCGGGAGGAAACGGCGAAGCTGCACGCCTTTCTACGGGAAGTGATGGAAGGGCATGGGCTGACAGGGCGGATGCTGGACTTACCCATTGAGACGGGGGGGACGGTGGTTAGGCGGGGCGGGTAGGAAAGACCCTTCACCCCCTCGCTGCGCGAGGCCCCTCTCCCCATGGTAGAGGGGGCTTACGGCTTCAGCTTCAATGCTCCAGCCGCAGCCGGGGCAACAGGCGGTCGAGCCAGTCCGGCAGCCACCAGTTCCACTTTCCGGCGAGCTTGAGGAAGGCGGGCACGAGGACGAGCCGCACCAGGGTGGCGTCCAGCGCGACGGCGACCGCCAGCCCCAGGCCGATGCTCTTGTTCGCCACGACTCGCCCGGCGATAAAGGCCGCAAAGACGATGAACATGATCAGCGCCGCCGAGGTGATGATGCGGGCGGTGCGGCCCACCGCGAGCACGACCGCCTCGTCATTGGGGTGGCCGCGCAGGACTTCCTCCTGCACGCGGGAGAGCAGGAAGATCTCGTAGTCCATGCTCAGGCCGAACAGCACCGCGAAGAGGATGAGGGGCAGGCTGGAATCCAGCACACCCACGTCGTCAGGGATGCCGAGCGGCCCGGCGAAGAGGCCCCCCTGCACCACCAGAGTGACCACCCCGTAGGCCGCGCCCACCGTCAGCGTGTTCATCAGCAGGCTCTTGAGGGGCACGAGCAGGCTGCGGAAGGCCACCATCAGCAGCACGAAGGTCGCCGCGAAGACGGTCAGGACGGCGGCGGGCAGCGCGTCCGTGAGTGCCCGGCTGAACTCGCGCTCGCCCACCGGGGCGCCCCCCAGCAGATACTGGAAGCCCGAGTCCTTCAGTACGCCGCGCAGCCGCCCCTCGAAGGGGTCGATCTGGTCGGCCCGCAGGTAGGCATCGGGCACCACGGTCACCCGCAAGAGGGTGCGGTCCTCGCTGAAGGAGCGGGAGGTCAGCAGGCTGAGGGCGGCGATCGCGTCCGTTCCGCCGCTCCCCGCGTCCCCGGCGAGGTCGGCGGGGGTCAGGAAGGGGCTGATGACGGTCTGGACGCCGGGCAAGGCCCGCAGGTCCTCGACCACCCCCTGAAAGCGGGCGCGGTCGTCGGGGCCGTAACGCTCGCCCCCCAGGTCCAGAATGACCTCGAACTGGCTGAGGAGGCCGCCCGCGCCGAGGTCGCGCACGTCAGCCAGGGCGTCGCGGCTCTCCACGCCGGGGGTCAGGCCCCAGGCGCCCGCGTAGCCCGTCTTCATGTTCAGGGCGGGGAGGGCCAGCACCAGCAGAAAGAGGGTGCTGAGCAGCACGGCGAGGCCGGGGCGGGCCGTGACCCGGCGGGCCAGGGCCGTCCACGCCGCCGACGCGCCCGCGCTCTGTGCCCAGGGAAAGCGCAGGATTCGCGGGCTGTTGACCCGCTCGCCCAGCAGGGCCAGCAGCGCGGGCAGGACGGTCACGCTGGCGAGGACGGTCAGCAGGACAGCCAGGACCCCACCCAGTCCCATCGACCGCACGAAAGCGATGGGCGGAATCACCAGCGCGGCCATCGCAATCGCCACCGTCAGGCCACTGAACAGCACGCTGCGCCCGGCGGTGAGCACCGTGCGGGAGGCCGCCGCCTGCGAGTCGCCGTCCCTCGCCAGCTCCTCGCGGAAGCGGCTGACCATCAGCAGGGCGTAGTCGATTCCGGCTCCCAGCCCCAGCATCGTGATGACGCTCTGGGCGAAGGTGCTGACCTCGGTGACGCGGGTCAGGCCATACACGCCCGCCATCGCCACCGTGATGCTCAGGACCCCCACCATCAGCGGGAGGCCGGTCGCCACCAGCGCCCCGAAGACGCCCAGCAGGACGAGCGCCGTCAGGGGCAGCGCCGCGAACTCACTGCGCTTGGTGTCCGACTCGGCGAACTCGGTGAAGTCGTCCGCGATGGCCTGCCCCCCCGTGACCCGCACGGCCAGCCCCTCTCCCCCCACCCGGTCGGCGTAGGCCCGCACGCGGGCGAGGGTCTCGGCGGCGCCCTCCTCCAGCGGAATCTGCGCGACGGTCAGGGAGAGGCGGCCGTCCTCGCTCACGGTGGGCACGGCCCCCTGCGCCCCGGCGGCGAGGACGCGGGTCACGCCGGGCACGTCCTCCAGCCCGGCCAGCAGGCGGTCGTAGGCGGCCTGACCTACCGGCGTGGTCAGCGGCGGGTCGTGGCGGGTGACGAGGAGGGCGGTGTTCGTGTCCTCCTCCCCGAAGCGTTCGCGCAGCAGGGTGGTCACGCGGGTGCTCTCGGCGTCGGCGAGGCTGCCGGGATCGGCGCTGAGGTTCCGGGGCGCCTGCGAGGCCGGGTAGGCACTCAGCAGCGCAAGCAGCCCCCACAGCGCCAGCACCAGCCAGGGGCGACGGGTCACGAACTCGGAGAGGGCACGCACGCGGGCCAGTAGAGCACGCTGGGGAGGGGACTTTTCCCTCTGGGGGAGGCTAGAACAGTTCGTCCAGCAAGCGGTAGTAGGCGAGCTTGCGTTCATCCACCAGCGCCCGGCCGTACAGGTCGAGGAACCGCTCGGCATGGTCCCGGCCCAGGTGGTGCGTCAGGCTGTGGTGCGCCAGCGCGAGGTCGGCGTGGCGGTCGGCCAGCCCCGCGCGGCCCACGTCCACGAAGCCCTCCACGTACTCACCGTTCACGATCAGGTTGGGCAGCCAGGGGTCGCCGTGGGTGACGACCAGGTCCTCCGACTCGGGCCGGGTGCGGACCAACTCGTTCCAGACGCGGGCGGCCGTCCATCCCTGACGTTCGTCGTCAAAGTCCGACTCGTCGACCACCCCCGCCTCCACCCGTTCGCGGGCGAGGCGCAGGGTGACAGACAGGGTCATGGTGAAGGGGCAGTCGCGCACGGACAGGGCGTGCAGCTCACGCAGGGCACGGGCCAGCAGGTCCACGACGCGCTCGGGGTGCAGCACGGCGTCGGGGTGACTCATGGGGATGCCCGGCAGGCGGGTCATGGCGAGGTAGTCGTGGGTGGGCGTGGCCTCGTAGCCCACCACGGCAGGCACCGGGACCCGCCCCGCCAGCCAGCGCAGGCGCTCGCGCTCCTGAAGCAGCGTGGAGACGGGCAGGCCGCCGCGCTCCTGCACCTTGACCACGTACTTCTGACTGCGCCACACGCCCGCGCCGCTCTTGCCGTCCGTCACGCTCTCCCAGCGGGCGGCGGGCAGCACACGGCGCAGGGCGGCGGGGAGGGTCAGCGTCATGGGCAGCAGGATAGCGGGAGGCCGGGCCGCGCTACCGCGCCGGGGCGGCCAGCTCGGCGGCCATCTGCCGGTTCAGGCCGTAGGCATTCGAGATGATGGCGTAGGCCGTGAGCAGGTCAGCCCCAGAGGGCGGGGCCGCGCCACACACCGTCTTCAGGACCACGCCCAGGTCCATCGAAAGGTGCAGGAGGCTGCTGACCTGCCGGGTCAGGCGCGGATTCGTGTCGAAATTCTGCTGGGTCTGAAAGCCGGTGACCTCAGGGGCGTACAGCGGCTCGAAGACCTTGAAGGCGTTCTGGCGGGCCTCACACCCGGCGCAGCGAGCGCGGGACCGCAGTTCGGCGCGGCGTCCGTCCCTCCCTCTCCCAGCCCCTGTACACTGCCGGGCGATGAAGGTCGGTCTGCTGGATACGCTGGGGGCGCGATATGGGCGGTACTGGGCCGCGTTCCTGAAAGAACTCGGAGTCGAGGGGGTCACGCCGGACCTCCCTGCCGCCGAGGCATTCGCGCTGGGTCAGGAGAGCCTGCCGGACGCCCCAGTGCAGGTGCAGCTCGTGCTGGGGCGGGTGCTCGCGCTGGGCCGGGTGGACCTCGTGCTGCTGCCGCAGACGCCGCCGCTGCGGGGGGACGCCTGGGGCGAGGCCTTGCCCGACCTGCTCGCGCGGCGCCTCAGCGGGTTGCCGCCCATGCAGGCGCTGCCCGACGGCGGGCCGGAGATGGTCGCCGCCGCGACCGACCTCGGGCAGCGGCTCACCCACAACCCTGGCCGGGTGCGGCTGGCGCTGGAGCGGGTCAAGCCCCTGGCGGCCCCCCCCCGCGAGGACATGCCCGCCCTCAGCCGCGCCTCGCGGGTCACGGTCGCCGTGGTCGGGCCGCGTGTGCTGCTGGGGGACCCCGACCTGGGGGCGGGTCTGCGGGCGGCGCTGGAGGAACTGGGGCTGCATCCGGTCACCTCCGCCGAGTTGCCTCCCTCGCAGGTGGCGGCGCGGGGCGAGCGGATGGAGAAGGCGGCCACGGCCCCGGCGGGCGAAAAGGAGCTGTACGGCTCCCTCAAGCTGCTGGACGGCAAGAGCGCAGTGCGCGGGGTCATCCTGGCCGCCCCTGCCCGTGACGGCGCGGCGCGGACGGCGCTGGAGAGGCTGGCGGAGCAGACGCACAAGCCCACCCTGGTGGTGGACGTGGACGCCGGTCAGACCGAGTGGCCCGAGCTGACCGCCTTCCGTGACCGCATCACCGTGGGCGCGGCCGCCCGGCCCGCCGCTGCGGGCGAGGACGACACTTGAAGCTGTGGCGCTGGCTGATGACCCCGGACCCCGAGCCAGGGTTTACCGGGCGCAAGCTGGGGCGGCTGCTGATCCGGGTGCTGCTGTTCACGGTGGTAGCGACCCTGCTCTCGGGGCTGCTGCGGCTGGCGGGGCTGGGACCGTACCTCGACACCGTCTGGGGCACGGTGATCTTCGTGCTGCTGCTGTATATCCCGCTCTTCCGCTTCCTGACGGTGGACACCTTCGTGCCGCGCCGCCTCGCCGGGCGAACGCAGGCGGGCACCCGGCAGCAGTCGGCGGCCCGCACCCAGCGCCGCCGCGAGCGCCACCGCTACGCAGGCGTCAAGAAAAGCCCCCCGCGCGGTGGGGGCGGGCGGCGGTAAGCTGCCCCCATGACCCACGGCAAGGCCCGCCCCGCCCGTGAGTGGGCCGCCGAAGCGGTCTTCCGGCCGCTGGCCGAGCGACTGGTGCCTCCCCTGGCCCGGCGGCGGGTCAATCCGCTGCATGTGGTCCTGACCCATGCGGCGGTGGGCCTCCTCGCGGCAGGGCTGCTGCGGCGCGGCCACTCCCTGACCCCCGCCCTGCTCCTTCAGGTCAAGACGGTGCTGGACAACCTCGACGGACAACTCGCCCGCGCGACCGGGCAGACCACCGAGACGGGGCGCTACCTCGACTCGGAGCTGGACGCGCTGGTGAACGCCGCCGTCCTGACCGGGCTGGCAGGGCGCTGGGGCCTGCCGTTGACCCTGCTGCTGAGCCTGATTCTGAGCACCGACTACCTGTGGGAGCGCGACCACCGGGAGGCGCGGGGCCAGGTTTTCCGTGACCCGCCTGCCCAGGCGGGAGACGATCCCCGGCTGCTGGGGCTGCTGCGGAGGGTCTACGCGCTGTACTTCACCCCGCAGGAACGAGTGCTGGGGGCGCTGTTCGGGGCGCGGCTGCGAGGAGCAGCGGGAGGCGACCCCACCCCCGCCGACTGCCTTACCTACACACCCGCCACGATCAACCGGGTGGCGGTGAACCTGGGGCTCAGCACGCAACTGCTGGCCCTGGGCGCGGCGCTGGCCCTGCGGCGGCCCCGGCTGTACCTCTGGAGCCTGCCCGCACAGGCGGGGCTCCTCGTCGGGGTGCAGCTCTGGCGCGAGGAACAGGTACGCCGGGGCCGTCAGCCCTCTTCCAGCGGGTAGGTCCGCGCGGCCCGCACCGCCAGCGAGATCAGGAAGCCGTAGAAGATGGCGACCCCCAGGAACACCAGCCACCCCGGAAAGTTGCCGATGTCGGCCAGCGCAAAGGCGTCGGGGAACTCCAGAATCCAGCCCTTGGGCATGGACAGGTCGAGCTTGGCGAACCAAGCGATCAGGACTGCCCCATAGATCCACAGGTAGTTGCGGTTCAGGCGCCAGCCCAGGGCGTCGGCGCGGGTCATGGGGGATCGGGGCTTGCTCAGCTCGGCCAGCAGGAGCTGGTGCCACCCGGCGTCCACCCGGTCGCCCAGCATCGCGGGATAGAAGAAGCGCTCCATGATCCGCACCCGGTGGTGGGCGATCTCGAAGGTGCGAAATCTCCGGGCCTCCAGCCGCAGGAAGAAGTAGTTCATGCCCATCGCAAAGAGGAAGGTCGCGTGGCTGTTGTTGGGGTCACCCAGCGCGAAGGAGGCCAGACCCGCCGTCGTCACGACCGACCAGTTGGTCGTCATGTCGAGGCGCTGGCGGTAGGCGGTCATCTTGCCCACCTCGGCGCGGTAGAGGTGAATCAGGGCGTTCGCCGCGTTGGTGGAATAGTCGCGGTCGCTGACGGCACCCAGCAGCGGGGCAGGAACGGTGCCGGAGGTCACGGCCCCGCCTCCAGACGGACAGGCAGGCTCATGGCCTCAGCGTACCCCTGCCCCTCACCGCAAAAAGGGATTGGTGCGCCGCTCGGCCCCCACCGTGGTCGCCGGGCCGTGGCCGGGATAGACCGCCACGTCGTCCGGCAGGCTCAGCAGCTCCCGCGCGATGCCGTCCAGCAGTTGCGTGTGGTTCCCCCCCGGCAGGTCGGTGCGCCCGATGCTCCCCTGAAAGAGGGTGTCCCCGGCGACGACAAACCCGTCCCCGACAAACACCACATGCCCCGGCGCGTGCCCCGGCAACTCCCGCGCCGTGAGGGTCAGGTCGCCCGCCGTGAAGGGCTGCCCCTGGGCGATGCCGTGCTCGGGGTCGGCGGGCTGGGTGAAGGGCAGGTTCCAGCGGGCCGCCGACGCCGCTCCCAGGCGGTAGATCGGGAGGTCGGCGGGGTGCAGCCACACGGGCACCCCCAACGCCTCCCGCACGGGCTGCACCGCCCCGATATGGTCGAAGTGCGCGTGCGTGAGCAGGATGCCCCGCACGGTGACGCCCGACCCCCGCACCAGCGCCAGAATCCGCTCCGCGTCGTCGCCAGGGTCGAAGAGGAAGCCCTCGTTCTCCGTTCCGGCCACCAGGACCGCGTTCTCCTGGAGGGGACCCGTGGACAGGGACCAGACGCGGACCGCGCCATGTTGCCTCGGCTGAATCATGGTCAGGAGTCTACGGCTAGGCTTCCAACCCGAAGGCCTCGCGCAGCCGCAGGGCGAAGACCTGAAAGCTCAGGCTGGGGCTGGCATAAGCCTCCAGCGCGGATTGCAGGGCTTCGAGCGCCGTGTCCGCGCGGGCACGCTCATGGGGGGAGCGGTCCCGCCAGGCAAACCGCAGGGCTTCCGGGTGCCAGGTGGCGTCCCAGCGCTTTTCCAGCCGCTCGGCGGCTTCGAGGGCGGTCAGCAGGCCCTCCCCCAGCGCCCCGGTGAACTCGGCGGCGTCCGCGAGGGCCGCCCGCACTGCCTCCCGCGCGTCCAGGACCCCGGCCCGCCCAGCGGCAAAGGCGACGAGCGCCTGGTCCGTTTCCTCGCCCAGCAGGGTCAGGCCGCGTTCGATGACGCGGTCGGGGGCCGGAGCCACGTCCAGCCGGGCGCTGCGGCTCTGGATGGTGGGCAACACCGAGCGGCGGTCCTCGGCAAGAAAGACGAACAGCGCCCCGTGCGGCGGCTCCTCGACCAGCTTGAGCAGGGCGTTGGCGGCTTCCGGCCCCAGGTACTCGGCCCCGTCCACGACGACCACCCGGCGGCGGAAGGTGGGCCGGACCTCCAGGAACTCGAACACGTGCGTCTCGTACTCGCGGCCCTTGTCGCGGGCCGAGAGCACCGCGCCCACCGGAATGACCTTGCGCCGCGCGGCCTTGCCCGTGCTGGTCGTCGTGCGCGGCTCCACGATCAGCAGGTCGGGGTGCGCCCCCGCCGACAGCGCCCGGCAGGAGGGGCAGGCGCCGCAGCCCTCGCCGTACAGGCCCCGGGTGCCCGAGCAGTTGTGCGCCCCGGCGATCGTCAGCGCCGCTGCCCGCTTGCCCACCCGCGCCGGACCGGTGAGCAGCAGCGCGTTGCCGGAAAAAGCACCCGCCTGTTCGAGCAGCGGGCCGTGCAACAGGGCGGCGGGCAGGGTCATGGCCGGGGCCTCACGCTCCGCCTTAGCGTCCCAGCGCCAGCCGCGCCGCGAGCACTGGGGGCAGCCCGGCTTCCAGAATGGCGGTCTGCGCCGCCTCCACCGGGTAAGGCACCCGGATCACCTCGAAGGTCTGCCGCTCCAGGTCGAACAGGGCGTAGCTGGCGCGGGGGTCGCCGTCGCGCGGCTGACCCACGCTGCCGGGATTGCAGATGGCGCGGACGCCGGGCGGCAGGGCGTAGACGCCGCCGTTGCCGAGGCCCTGGAACTTGACCCACTCGCCCACCGGGGCATGGAGCGCCGCGTACACGCCGGGGAGATGGGTGTGCCCCACGAAGGCAAGGCGCCCGCCCCACCCCGCGAAGGCGTCCCGCGCGGCGGTGACCGAGTCGGTGTAGGTGTCCAGGCTTAGCGGGGTCCCGTGCCGCAGCACCACCCCCAGGTCCCGGTCCTCGCGCCCGTCGGGCCAGGAGGCGACCCAGGCGAGGTCGGCGGCGCACAGCCGGGCGAATTGCCATTCCAGCGCCGCGCCCACCACGCCCGCGCTGCCGGGCAGCCAGCCCCCACCCCGCGCCACGAGGTCCAGCCCCATCTGCTCGTGGTTGCCCCGGATGCACTCGGCCCCGAGGCCCCGCAGCCGGGCCAGCACCTCGGCGGGCTGTGCCCCGTACCCCAGCGCGTCGCCCAGCATCACGGCGCGGTCGTAGCCCCGCCCCGCCGCATCCGCCAGCACCGCCTCCAGCGCGGGGGCGTTGGCGTGGATGTCGGAGAGGACCAGCAGGCGCACCGCGCCATGATAGCCGCCCCTCAGGGAAACACCGTTACCCGGCCCGCCGCCGGGTCCAGCCGCACCCGTCCCCCCAGCGGCAGCGTGAGCTGAGGGCTGGTATGCCCGAAATCCACGTTCGCCACCACCGGGAGGTCCTCCCGTCCCGCCTCGCGCAGCACCCGGCGCACCCAGCCGTACAGTTCCCCCACCATCTCCCCCGTGTAGTCGCGCGCGCGGGCCAGCAGCAGCCCGGCGGCCCCGGCGAGAATGCCCTGCCCGGCGTAGTTCCGCAGCCAGTAGCCCACCTGATGGGGTGGAGGTACATCATTGCTTGTCTCCAGCGCGAGCACTGCCCCGTGCCACAGCTCCGGCCCAGGCCAGCCGGGCGTGCCGTTCAGCATGTCCAGCACCTCCAGGCAACCGCCCATCAGGTGCCCCTCGGCGGCCCGCTCGCCCTGAAGCCAGACCCAGCCGTCACCGGGGTGAAAGGGGCGGCGCACCGCCTGCGCCCCCTCGTCCGCCCAGTCCATCCGGGCCTGCGTCCACTCCGGCGCGGGTGCGAGGTCGAAAGGCTGCGGCTCGTCCACCAGCGCCCGCCGCACACCCTCCACCACGAAGGGATGCATCCCCCCGTTCTCCGCGAGGTCGGTCAGCAGCGCGGGGCCGTGGTAGGCCATGACCCCCGCCCGCAGGAACTGGGTCAGGGTGACCGTGGCGTCGCTGTAGCCCAGGAAGGCCTTGGGATGGGCACGAATCAGCTCCAGATCGAGAAAGGGCAGCAGCCGCACCGAGTCGTCCCCGCCGATGATGCTGACCATGCCGTGAATGTCTGGGTTCTGAAGCGCCCACTGCAGGTCGTCGGCGCGGGCCTGGGGATTGGCATCAAGGTAGTCGGGACCGCGCAGCGCGTTGGGGGCGGGCACCACCTCCCACCCGAACTCGGCGGCGACCTGCCGCACCCCGGCGTGGTAGCGGCCCATTACCTCGGTGACGAAGCCGCTCGACAGACTGAGGGCCGCCACCCGCGAACCGGACAGGAGGCGGGGCGGACGAATGAAGTGGGGCGCCATGCGGCAGGCTAGAGGCCAGCGGCGGCGGGCGCCATACGCCGGATGGCGGGCCAGGACACGAAAAAACCGCCCACTTGGGGCGGTGATGTTCAAAACTATAGCGTGCTATGCACCGGAGGTCAACTTATGCGCGGCTCTCACCACCCCACCCGGCCTCCGCCTCCCGGAACGCCCGCACCGCCTCCTCCCCATGCAGCACCAGCCGCACGGTGAGGCCAGGATGCTCAGCCAGAAAGTCGTGGAGGGTCCGTAAGGTGACCTCAGCCGCCTCCCGGAGCGGGTAGCCGTAGACCCCGGTGCTGATGGCGGGCAGGGCCACCGAGTCGCAGCCATGCTCTACGGTCAACCGCAAGCTCTCGCGGTAAGCCCCGGCCAGCAACTCCGCCTCGCCCTGCCCGCCGCCGCGCCAGACCGGGCCGACGGCGTGGATCACAAAGCGCACGCCCTGACGCTCCAGGTTGAAGGCCGGAGTGATCACCGCCGTTCCGGTCGGCGTGCCCCCAATCTGCCGGATGGCCCGCAGCAGTTCCGGCCCGGCGGCGCGGTGAATCACGCCGTCCACGCCGCCCCCACCCGCCAGTTCCTTGTTGGCCGCCGTCACGACGGCGCAGGTGCGCTCGCGGGCGATGTCCCCCTGAACAAGCTGGAGGGGCATGGTCCTAGCTCTCCACCACGCGGCGCAGGTCCTCGGAGCTCAGCGCCGCGCTGCGGACGGTGTGGGCCAGGCGCCCCGCGGCGCGGTCCTCCTCGGTCCATTCGGCCTCGGGGCGCTGGCGGGCACGCTCGGCCTGCTGCACAGCCCGCAACTCCTCCACGGCGCGGTCCAGGTCGTCGTTGACCACCACGTAGCGGAAGTCGTGGGCGTGCATGATCTCCTCGCGGGCGCGGGCAAGGCGCTTCTCGATGCGCTCGGGCGTCTCGGTCGCGCGGCCGGTCAGGCGGCGGCGCAGCTCGGTGAGGCTGGGAGGCATGATGAAAATCAGGATGGCCTCGTCGCCCAGGCGGTCCTTGACCTGCATGGCGCCCTCCACCTCGATCTCCAGCACCACGTCCTGTCCCCGTGCGAGGGCCGCCTCGATGGGTTCGATGGGTGTGCCGTAGTGGTTGCCCACGAACTGCGCGTGCTCCAGAAAGCCGCGCTGCCGGGCCTTGTTCAGAAAGACTTCGGGCGTCACGAACACGTAGTCCACCCCGTCACGCTCGCCGGGCCGGGCCTCGCGGGTGGTCCACGAGGTTGAGTAGAACACGTCCTGCCCGGCCAGCCAGCGCTCACGCAGGGTGCCCTTGCCCACCCCGGACGCCCCGGTGATCACGAGCAGCAGGCCCCGTGCTGGGCGGGGCTGGGGAGTGGGGTCAGGGCCAGGGGCAGCGTCCGGTACAGTCACCATCATTCGCATCAGCATACGGGGCGAAGGGGGCACGCTGGCCTCCTCCGCCCCGTCTGGGGTCTGCCCCCGGCCTTACTTCTTGCGGCTGCGGGTCTTGCTCGCGCCCCCGCCCGACGAGGTCCGGCTGCGGCCCTTGCCCAGGGCCTGCCCCTTTTCGTAGCTCGCCTGCATCTTGCGCCGGGTTTCTTCCGCCAGCGCCTTGAAATCCACCAGCCCGGCCGCGATGTTCTCGGCGGTGGGCTTCACATTCCCGGTGCGCCGGGTCTGGGCCAGCGCTTCATTGGTTTCCTCGAACCACGCCTCAAAGTCAGGCGTCACGTCAAAGAGCATGTCGCGGGTGTCCCGCTGATAGGTGCCTTCCGCGCCCCGGCGAGAAAAGGTCTTGGGCATGGTGAAGCGCTCGGTCAGAAAGGTGGCATCGAACTTGCCTTCACGGACGGCCTCGCGGAATTGCTTGACAAAGAGGTCGCTGCGTTGCGGATTGCTGAGTTCCTGAACCTGCTCGCTGAGTTTCTTGTAGGCCACACTGCCCTCCTTGCCCGAGTATGGGTTTCCGGGGGGTATCTGTAAAGAGGACGCTTTTTCATGTCGAAGAAATGCCGTCCCTGCTTGAGTCTGCGTTCGCCGTCGTTCGACCCTTCCCTTTCAAAAGAGATGCCCCGTCAACCTTCTGAAAGCGCGGGGGCAAGAAGCCCCGGAGGCAGAAGCGGCAAGCTCAAACCCGGTTTCCTGGCTCCTGCCCTGCTGTCTTCTGCGTGCCTCCATTGAAGTTCGGTTTTCAGGGTCATCCTTCCAGAGGCGTTCCCGCACTTCAGGAAAATGGCCCGCCTTCGTCCAGCCCAACGCCAAAGCCCTGGTCGAGCAGCGCTTCGCTGTAGGTGCGGAACGCCAGCATGGTCTGGGTGCGGGCGATGCCCTCGACCCGGCGCAGGTGGCCGGTCACCACGTCGTCGAGGTCCTCGTAGCGCTCCAGTTTCAGCACCACCACGATGTCCCACTCGCCCGTCACCGAGTACACCTCGCGCACGCCGGGTACTCCTGCAAGGGCCTCGGCGGTTTCCTGGATGCGCTGGCGCTCGGCCTGCACCATCACGATTGCTGTGACCATGCCCTGCATTGTGGCAGGTGAGGACTGTCAGCTTTCCGCCGTCAGCCGTACCGCTCTGGCCAACCGCTGAAAGCCCTCTCCTGACCGCTCGTTCGGGGACGTTCGCCGCCGCGCGGAACCGTACCCTAGAGGGCATGACGGCTCCTGCCCCTGCGCCCGCCCCGGCGACCCCCACGCCGCGCGAGCACCTGCTCAACCGCATCCAGAAGGACATCCCCATCGTGCAGCGGCCCTACCGCGCTCTGGCCGAGGAGGTCGGGCTGACCGAGCAAGAGGCGCTGGCGATCCTGCGTGAGGTCAAGGAGGAGGGCGTGCTGCGGCAGGTCAGCGCGATCTTCGATACCCGGACTCTGGGCTACAAGTCCAGCCTCGTCGCCGCCGAGTACGATGAAGACCAGCTCGACGCGGGGGCCGAGGTTGTCAACGGGCATCCTGGCGTGAGCCACAACTACAAGCGCAACCATGCCTTCAACCTCTGGTACACCATCGCGGTGCCGCCCGAGAGCGACCTCGAAGCGCATGTGCAGAAGCTGCACGAGTTGAGCGGTGCCAAAGTCACCCGGCTGATGCCCACCCTGCACCTCTTCAAGATCGGCGTCGAGTTCGACATGAGCGGCAAGGAGGACTGGAACGCCAAGGCGAAGCCCCAGTACACCGCCGAGCAGCGCAACGTCGGCTACGAGGTGACCGACCTTGACCGCGCCTTCGTGCTGGAGTTCCAGAAGGACCTGCCGATCACCGAGGAACCGTACGCCGACGCCTGCGCCGCGCTGGGCCTGACCACCGACGAACTGGCCGCCCACGCCCAGAAGATGAAGCATGTGGGGGCGCTGCGGCGTGTCTCCGCTGTGTTCCGGCACCAGAAGGCCGGGTTTACCTTCAACGCGATGGGCGTGTGGGCCGTGCCCCAGGAGCGCGTGGCCGAGGTGGGCCGCCAGATGGCCGAGTTCAAGGCCGTCAGCCACTGCTACCTGCGCCCGACTTACCCCGAGTGGCCCTACACCATCTTCACGATGGTCCACGGCCGGAGCAAGGAAGAAGCGTTCGGCAAGATCGCGGCCATCGAGCAGGAGGTCGCGCCCGGCCTGGAGCACGCCATCCTGTACTCGACCAAGGAGTACAAGAAAGTCCGGCTGGAGTTTTACCAGCCCGAGTTCTATGGGTGGGCGCGGGAGCATCTGGGGACTGAGGCCTGAGGGACCGGTTAGACGGTCGCCGTCCATACCGTTCTCGCATCGGGAAAGAACCGATAGCGGGAACTCTTTTCCCGGCCACCGCTGTGGTCCTGCTCGCGCTGCGGCGGCGCCCCACAGGTCCGCTCGGGTTGAACAGAGATGGTCCCTGTTGGGCTGGTGGCGCCTCATTCCTCGCCGCGCGAAGCTCCGTTCTGGCGGAAGCTGGTTCCTCTGCCGCCCACAACACATGGCGGTGGGACGAGGCGCCACGCTTCCCATAGAGAACTGATCCGTTGCCTGTTCCCCGCCGGGCGGGGACGGCCATGTTCGTCTACAGGTGCTCCTGAAAAAAGACCACGCTCCGCCGCAGCGCCAGCCCTAGGTTGCGGCTGAGGTTGTGGTCGTCGCCCTCGTAGCGGTAGGCGGTGAAGCCCTGACCGGCCTCGCGCAGGTCCCCGGCCAGCGCCTGCTGAAAGCTGTAGGGCACGTCCTCGTCGGCGGTGCCGTGGTGAAGCTGGAGGGACCGCCCGTTCAGGTCCTCCAGATACGCGTTGGGGCTGAGCGCCCGCAGGTAGCGGCGGTTGAGCGGGTCCAGCGCGGGCCGATCCTCGCCGGGACCCCGCCCCCAGTCGGTCGCCAGCACGTCGTACCCGGCGACCACGCCCGCCCACAGCGAGGCGGCCCGCAGCTCGCGGTCCACCAGCATCGCCCGCAGCGAGAGCTGGCCGCCCATCGAGTGCCCCCACAGCCCGATCCGGCCCCGGTTGACCCGCCCGTCGCGCTTGAGGCTGGCCGCCGCGTTGAGCACGTCCACCGTGTAGCCGGGGTCGTTGTAGCCGCCGGTCGCCTCGCCCTCCGAATTGCCGTGGCCCCGGTAGTCGCTTTTCATGGTGACGAAGCCTGCCCGCGCAAAGGCGTCCTGATAGGCGACATACCGCTCGGTGGTGCGGTACACGTCCGGCGGGATATAGCCGTGATTGAAGACGATGGCGGGCCAGCCTCCCTCCGGCGGGGTGCCGTTCGGGACCGTCAGCAGCGCGTAGATGGTCAGCCCGTCCGACTCGTAGCTCACGACCTGCCGTGAGTAGTTGACGCCGGAGGGAAGGGTCTGCACGACCGTCAGGGCGCTGCCGAGATACTCACGCTCCCGCAGCGCCTGAATGCTGATGGGCTGCCGGGCGACCAGGCGCTCCAGGGCGGCGTCCGTGACTCCCTCCAGCGCCCCGCCCGGCTCGGCGTTGTCCGGGGTCGGGGCGTCCTCCTCGCCCGTCGGTGCCCTCTGCCCCGCCCACGGCACCCAGGAGGGCAGGGTGAAGGGCAAGCGCTCCGGCCCGACCAGGGCGACATAACCGGCTCCCAGCGCCAGCAACACGAGCAGCAGTTGGAGAAAGCGCCTCACCGCAAGGGACCGGCGGCCCTCACAGCCGCGCCTTGAAAAAGGCCACCGACCTCGCCAGTGCCGTGCCCAGGTTCCGCGTCAGGTCGTGGTTGTCGCCGGGGTAGACGTAGCTCTGGACGGGCTTGCCCACCGCTTTCATCTGCGCCGCGAGGCGCTCGTGGAACAGGACCGGCACGTCCTCGTCGGCGGTGCCGATGTGCAGTTGCAGGGGGCCACCGAGGTCTTTCAGGTACGAGTTGGCGCTGAGCTTGTTCCAGAAAGCGGGGTTGCTCCCCGGTGTGCCGTACTTGGCGACGGCCTTCTGGCGCAGCTCCAGCACGGCGCGGGGAATGGAGGCGGGGACCGGGCTGTTCCAGTCGTTCATGATGCCGTCGTAGTCGGCGACCACCCCAGCCCAGATCACGCCCGCCTTGATCGTGGGGTCAATCGCCATCGCCCGCAGGGTCAGGAACCCGCCCATGGAGTGCCCCCACATGCCGATGCGGGCCGCGTTGACGCGGGAGTCGCGCTTGAGGCTGCCCAGCGCGTTCATCACGTCGGTGGTGTAGCCAGGTGCGAAGTAGCCGCCCAGGGCCTCTCCCTGGCTGGAGCCGTGGCCCCGGTAATCGCTCTTGAGGGTCACGAACCCCGCACGGGCGAAGGCGTCCTGGTAGGCGACGTAGCGCTCAGTGGTGCGGTAGACGTTCGGCGGGATATAGCCGTGGTTGAAGACGATGGCGGGCCAGCCGCCCTTCGGCGGGGTGCCGTTCGGCACGGTGAGCAGGGCGTTGATCCGCAGGCCCTCCGAGAGGTAACTCACGACGTAGCGGCGGTAGTTCACCCCGGCGGCCAGGGTCTGCCGCACGGTCAGCGTACTGCCGGGATAGCTCTTCTGCCGGGCGGCGGGGATGCTCATCTGCGCGGCGTCCACCTTGGCGAGGGCGGCGGCGGATTGTGCCCCGGCGGGGGCCGCGAGGGTCAGGGCGCCCAGCAGGGCGAGGGCAAGGGGGCGGGTCATCTTCTCACCCTACGGAGGAGGGGGACGCGGCACCGGAAGGGCGGCCACGCTTGGACCGACCCTTTAGACTGCGGGGCGATGCTCTGGACCCGCCCTCTGGTGATGCTGCGGCTGATGGCCCTGCTGCTGCTGAGCGAGCTGGTCCGCACCGGGCTGCTGGTGTCCGTGCTGCCGCAGGCCGCGCCGGGGCTGGGGTGGGGAGCGGCGGCGGTGGGGCTGATCGTGGGAGCGCACTACCTCGCCGACGGGCTGGCGAAGGGACCGGTGGGCTGGCTCTCCGAGCGCCTGGGCCTGGGCCGGGTGCTGGCGCTGGGGGCCGCGCTGGGGCTGGGCGTGGTCCTGGGGGCGCGGCTGGCGCCGGGGCCGGGCTGGGTGGTGCTGGCCGCCGGGCTGTGGGGGGTAGGGTACGCGGTCCTGTGGCCGGGACTGATGAGCATGTCGCAGGCGCTGGCCCGGCCCGGCTACGCGGCGCGGGCGCTCGCGGTGTCCGGGGTGGCGGTGGCCCCGGCCATCCTGGGCGGTGTGCTGGGCATCGGGCCACTGATGCAGGCCCGGCCGGAGGCCGCCTGGGCGCTGCTCGCGGGGGCACAGGGAGCGGCGCTGCTCCTCGCGTTGAGTCTGCTGGGGCTGCGGCTTCCGGCGGCGGGAGCGGTGGCCGGGGGCCTGTGGCGCGGCTGGCAGCGGGTCGCCACCCTGCTCCCCGCCGCTTTCGCTCAGACGTTGGCGCCGGGCCTGTTTGTGCCGTTGCTCTATCCCCTGCTGGAGCGGCTGGGCCTGGACCTGAGCGACCTGCTGGGGCCGGGGCTGCTCGCTCTGGCGAGCTTCGGGGTGGGCCTGACCCTCGCCGGGCGCCTCGCGGACCGGGCGCATCCGCGCCGCGCCCTGACGCCGGGGCTGGTGGGGCTGGCCCTGACCTTCGCGCTCGCGGCGCCGCCGGGGGTAGAAGACCGCCTCCTCGTCCTCGCGCCGCTGCTGGGCCTGGGGTACGGAGCTTTTCTCGCCGGGTGGAACGGGCTGGTGGGCCGGGTGCTGCCGAAGGCCAACCGCGCCGCCGCCTGGGGCACCGTGATGGCGGTCGAGGCCCTGGGCTTCGCGGTCGGGCCGGTGTTGGGGGGCCTCGCGTGGGCGGCGGCCGGGCCGGGGGGGGTCTTCGCGCTGGGGGCGCTCGTCTTCCTGCTGGCGGAGGCTTATTACCTATGGCCGGGCCGGGCGGTGGCCCGTATCTCGCCGCACGCGGACGGGTCGCTGTAGAGGCGACACCCCGAGCGTGTTTGAAAAGTCGGCTGAAATGCCCTGTCCCCCTGGTGAATGCAGAGTTTTGCTGCTCCCCTTATGGGAGGTCGGGACTGGCCCAGCTCCGCGGGAGAGGGGGGACCGCGGGCAGCCTCCGGGCGCACCTCACCGACCGTGAGGTCCCTTTGCAAACATGCCCTCAGAGCGCTTCCGGGTCGATCAGCAGCGCGTCTTCCGTCTCGAAGGCCTCGGCATAGCGCACGCGGGCCAGGGTACCCCAGTACATCAGCCGGGCGCGGCGGCGCTCCACGATCTCGGGGGTGACGGTTTCGGAGACGTAGCCGCCGCCGAACTGGCTGGCGTGGGCGCGAATGGCCGCTTCCCACTCGGGCTGCACGGCCTCCACGTCCACGAGCAGGTTGGCCTGAATGTCGGCGTTGCCCTGGTACAGCAGCACCCGGCCCACCCGGTGCGGCTCGCCGGGCACCTCGGCCCGCCGCAGCGCCGCGAGGTGCAGCGCCCGCCGCGCGAGATGGTAGGTGCCGAAGTGGTCCGGGTGACGGTCCCGGTGGTGCGGCACCAGCAGCACGCGGGGCCGCACTGCCCGCAGCGCCGCCGCCAGCGCGTGGGCACCCCCCGGCGTGTCGGCCAGCCCGCCGTCGGGCAGTTCCACCTGACCGCGCCAGCCCAGCCCCATGATCCCCGCCGCCGCCACACACTCGGCCTCGCGTTCCTCGGGGGTGCCCTGGGTGCCGCGTTCGCCGCGTGACAGTTCGAGGATGCCCACTGCCCGCCCCGATTGCGCCAGCCGGATCAGGGTGCCCCCCGCACCGATCTCGGCGTCGTCGGGGTGGGGGGCTAGGCACAGCCAGTCCAGCGGCTGCGCGGTGCCGTACACGGTGCGGAAGGGCAGCAGGGTCATAGGGGCAGCATAGGCCAGCCCCACGCCAACGAAAAACCGCCCACGGGGGCGGTAACGCTGAACAAGACAGCGTGGCAGGCAGCCGGGGTCAAGGTATTCCGGGGGCTTGCTGACCAACCCCACGGGCCACACAACCCAGCGAGACACAATGCCGGAATGGAGACGCGCAGCCTCAGATCGGAAGAGGTCAGGCAGGCCAGGTGCGGCCGGGTCCTTGATCCCCACATCGCACCCTTGAACCGTTGGGCCGGGGAACGCTCTTCCCGGACCGGGCAATGGCTTCCTTTCTTCGACCCGGCGGATGGGGGCGTGGGGGCGCGGGTGCTGCTCCTTCTCGAATCGCCCGGCCCGGTCGTGAGCCGCACACGGTTCGTTTCGGTGGACAACCCCGACGGCACGGCGGAAAACATGCGCTGTTTGCTGCACCTCTCGGGTCTGCGCCGCTCCGACGTGGTGCTGTGGAACGCCGTGCCCTGGCAGATGAGCGAGGGCGGCGTCGTGACGCCCCGGCCCGCGCAGTACGCTGAGGCCGCGCCGCTGACGCGGGAAGTCCTCGCCCTTCTGCCCCAGCTTCAGGCCGTGGTGCTGGTGGGGAAGCACGCGCAGCAGGCGTGGTTGGCCGTTCAGTCTCCCCTCCCCGCCTTCTCCTGTCCCCATCCCAGCCCGCAGAACTTCAACTCGCGTCGGGAGGAAGCGGCGAAGGCCCTCACCGCTTTGGTGGGCGTTTACGGGCGACTCTTGCCGGCGGGTTGAAGGACAAGGACCACCCCCCACGCAGGAAAGCGGTCCTCACGTCCTCCGAGACTCAGCTCCGGGTCATCTCCAGCGGCACGACCCACTCGGCAAACTGCTCCTCGGTGACGTGCCCCAGCGCGAGCGCCGCTTCCTTCAGGCTGGACCCGTCCTTGTGGGCCTTCTTGGCGATGGCGGCGGCCTTGTCGTAGCCGATGTGTTTGTTCAGGGCGGTGACCTGCATCAGGTTGATGTCGAGGTTGTGCCCGATCCGCTCCAGATTCGGCTCGATGCCGACCGCGCAGTTGTCGTTGAAGGCTACGGAAGCGTCCGCGATCAACCGAATGCTCTCCAGCACGGCGTGGACCATCACCGGCTTGAAGACGTTGAGCTGGAAGTTGCCCTGCGACCCGGCAAAGGCGACGGTGGCGTCGTTGCCGAAGACGCGGGTGGCGACCATCGTCATGGCCTCGCTTTGCGTGGGGTTCACCTTGCCGGGCATGATGGAGGAGCCGGGCTCGTTTTCCGGAATGGTGATCTCTCCGATGCCGTTGCGGGGACCACTTGCCAGCCAGCGCACGTCGTTCGCCATCTTCATCAGCGCCCCGGCGAGGGTCCGCAGCGCCGCCGAGGTCTGCACCAGGGCGTCGTGAGCCGACAGGGCCGCGAACTTGTTCTCAGCGGAGCGGAAGGGGAAGCCCGTCTCGGCCTCGTACTTCTTCGCGGCGAGGTCCCCGAACTGTGGATGGGCGTTCAGCCCTGTCCCGACCGCCGTGCCGCCGATGGCGAGGTCGTAGAGGCCCTGCTCGGCGTGCCTGACCTCCGCCAGCGCGTAGTCGAGCTGCGCGACCCAGCCGCCGATCTCCTGCCCAAGCGTGATGGGCGTGGCGTCTTGCAGGTGGGTGCGGCCCACCTTGACCAGCCCCTCGTACTCCTTCGCCTTGGCCGCCAGCGTGTCCCGCAGCTTGCCCACCGCGCCGTAGAGCCGCTCGTTGAGTTCCAGCACGACCGCAATGTGCATGGCGGTCGGGAAGGTGTCGTTGCTGCTCTGGCCCCGGTTGACGTGGTCATTGGGGTGAACGGGCGTCTTGCTTCCCAGCTCGCCGCCCGCGAGTTCGATGGCGCGGTTGGAGATCACCTCGTTGGCGTTCATGTTGCTCTGGGTGCCCGAGCCGGTCTGGAAGACAACGAGGGGAAAGTGGTCGTCGAGTTTCCCGGCAATCACCTCGTCGGCGGCCCGCACGATCAGGTCGGCCACGTCCCCCGGCAGTTCGCCCAGTTCGGCATTGGCCTGCGCCGCGCCCTTTTTCAGGATGCCCAGCGCCCGGATGACGGGGCGGCCCCACACGAAGGTGTCGCGCCCGATGGGAAAGTTGTGGATAGAGCGTTCGGTCTGGGCGCCCCAGTAGCGGTCGGCAGCGACCTGAAGCTGGCCCATGGTGTCGGACTCGGTGCGGGTCTGAGTTGGCTGGGTCTGGCCCGGCGTGGTCTGCGTCATGGGGCCAGTGTACCGGGGGTCATTTGGGGCGGGGGCGTCACAGCCGGGGGGACGCGCCCCATCTCACCGTCTCGCCCGCGCCCCCATGCCAGACTTCCCCCCATGAGCCAGATGTTCGACGTTGCCATCGTGGGGGCCGGGCCGGTGGGCCTCGCCGCCGCCATCGCCTGCAAGCGGGCGGGGCTGAGCTACGTGGTGCTGGAGAAGGGTTGCGTGGTCAACGCGATTTTCGAGTACCCCACCTACATGACCTTTTTTACCACCGCGCCTGAGCTGGAAATCGGCGACCACCCGATGGTCACCGGCCACGACAAGCCCGACCGCCGCGACGCCCTGATGTACTACCGCCTCGTCACCCAGCGTGAGGAGCTGAACGTGCGCCTCTATACGGAGGTTAAGCGCGTCCACGCGGCCCCGGCGGGTTTCACGCTGGAGGTCGAAGCGCAGGACGGCACGCCGGACGTGGTCGAGGCGCGGCGTGTGGTCGTGGCGACCGGGTACTACGACAATCCCGTCGGGCTGGGCATTCCCGGCGAGGACTCTCCCAACGTCAGTCACTACTACACCGAGGCGCACCCCTTCCTGGGCCTGAACGTCACCGTGATCGGGGCGGGCAACTCGGCCGCCGACGCGGCCCTCGACCTGTGGCGCGGGGGGGCGAACGTGACGATGGTCGTGCGGGCACCCGAGCTGAAGTCCACCATCAAGTACTGGGTGCGGCCCGACTTGGAAAACCGCATCAAGGAAGGCAGCATCGCCGCCCATTTCAGCGCTCAGGTGGTCGAGATTCACCCCGAACACGTCGTCGTGCAGCGATTGGACGGCACCACCTTCGAGTTGCCCACCCACTTCACCTTCGCGCTGACCGGCTACCGCCCGGACCTCTCCTTCCTGTCTGGACTGAACCTCGCCCAGCAGGCCGACGAATGCCTGGTGCTGGACGAGCACTACCAGAGCAGCGTGCCGGGCCTGTTCGTGGTGGGGTCGGCGGGGTTCGCGGGCAAGACGAATCAGGTCTTTATCGAGAACGGGCGGCACCACGCGGCCCACGCGGTGGCCGAGATCGAGCGGCAACTCGCGCCGGGATGGGTGGACGGCAAGCCCGAGACGGTGCTCTCGGTCCATTAACCTCTTCCCCCACCTGGGCGAGACACCTTTGGCGCTGGAGAGCGTGGGATACTGCCGGGCATGATCCAAGCCCGCACCCTTCTTCTCGCGGGGCTGCTGCTGGGGACCGCGCACGCCCAGACGGCCCCGGAGCCCATGCCCCCGGTGGACGCTCCGGCACCCGTGGCCGAACCGGCTCCGGCGACCCCCGCGCCCGCTCCTGCCGCCGCACCCGCCCGCACCGCACCGCTGCTGATCACCGTGCAGGTAAATTACCCCGCCCTAATGAACGGCAAGAAGACCACCGTGCCCTTCGTCAGCACCCTGAACCTGCCCGGCGAACGGGTGGCGGTGCTGCGGCAGCGCGGCGTGGTCACCGAGAGTTTGGAGGCGGACCTGAAGACCTTTCTGGCCTCCCTCCCCGTGCAGGGGCAAGACGCCCGCTTCGAGAACCTCGGCACAGCGGGCTGGGCGGTCGTGCAGCGCAACGGGCTGAAGGTGGATACCGAGCAGACCCGCGCCAACGTTCTCACCGCGCTGAAAGACCCCCGCGCCGTGCGGGCGAACGTGGTCGTAACCGGGCAGGTCGCGCCGAAGCGGACGCTGGACTTCTTCGCGGGCAAGGGCATCACGGCGCACCTCGCCACCGGGGTCACCAACTACGCCGGAAGCAGCGCTGCCCGCATGACCAACATCCATGTGGGCACCCGCAACTTTCAGGACCGCCTGTTTGAGGGCAAGACCTTCTCCTTTAACCAGTTTATTGGCACCGTCTCGGCGCGGGCGGGGTACGTGCCCGGCCTGATTATCGCCGGGGACCGCACCGAGACGGGCCTGGGCGGGGGCATCTGTCAGGTCAGCACGACCGCGTTCCGGGCGCTGTACGGGGCGGGCCTCCCGGTCGTGGAGCGGCACACGCACTCCTATCAGGTCCACTATTACCAGCCGCAGGGCCTCGACGCGGCGATCTACCAGCCCACCCTCGACCTGCGGTTCGCCAACGACACCGGCGGGGCGCTGTGGTTTCAGGCCGACTGGAACGACGCCGACGGCTACCTGGAAATCAGCGTGTTCGGCAAGGCCCGCGACTTCACGGTGGAACTGAGCCAGCCGAAGGTGCTCCGGACCGTGCCCTCCCCCGCCGACCGCCTGATTCGCAGCGCCAGCCTTAAGCCCGGCGAGCGCCGACAGGTGGACTGGGCGGCGCCCGGCGCCACGATGGAAGTGACGCGCAAACTGGTCCGGGGGGGCAAGGTCATTCGTCAGGATGTCCTGAAAAGCACGTACCGGCCCTGGCCCAACATTTATCTGGTCGGGCGCTGAGGTTCATGGGGAGAGGGGCGACCGTTGCTAGTACGGTCGCCCCTCTCCCCTCTCGCGGTCATTCCTCCGACGCGTAGCCCAGCAGTTCTAGCAGGCGGTCCAGTTCCTCGCGGGAGGCGAAGCTCAGCTCCACGCGGCCCTTGTCCTCACCCGTGATGCGGACCCTCGTACCAGTGCGGCGGCTCAGCGCCAGTTCAACCTGACGGTGGGCGCGGGGCGGATTGACTGGAATGGGGACAGTGGCGGTGCGGGCCCCGCGTTTCAAGGCTTCGGCCTCCCGGACGCTGAGGCGGCGGGTGCGAATCTCGCCTAGCGCCCACAAGCGGTCCGCTTCTGGTTGCGCGAGCACCGCGCGGGCGTGTCCGGCGCTGATCTCGCCGCCCTCCAGCGCCCGCAGCGCCTCGCCTGGCAGGGTCAGCAGCCGCAGGGCGTTGGAGACGGTCGAGCGGCCCTTACCGACCGCCCGCGCCACCCCCTCCTGATTCAGCCCCTGTTCCAGCAACGTCTGGTAGGCCCGCGCTTCTTCCAGCGGCCCCAGGTCCTCGCGCTGGAGGTTCTCGATGATGGCAATTTCCAGCGCCTCACGGTCCCCGAGGTCGCGGATGATCGCAGGGACCTCGGCCAGCCCGGCGAGTTGCGAGGCCCGCCAGCGCCGCTCACCCGCTACGATCTCGAAGTTTTCGCCGCGCGGACGCAGCAGCAGGGGCTGGAGAACGCCCTTCTCGCGGATGCTCCCGGCCAGTTCCGCCAGCGCCTCCGGTTCGAAGACCTGCCGGGGCTGGTAGGCCGCCTGCACGATGCGGGCAATGGGGACGGTCTGCACCCCTCCCCCGCCCGGCGCGTCCGCCGCAGGTTGAGGCTTACTCAGCAGCGCGTCAAGGCCCCGCCCCAGGCTAGATTTTCTCGACACGTTGCATCACCTCCTCGGCCAGACGCTTGTAGGCGGCGGCTCCGCTGGAGAGCGGCGCGAAGGCCCCAATGGGTTTGCCGAAGCTGGGCGCCTCCGAGAGCCGCACGTTGCGCGGCACCACCGACCAGAACACCAGTTCCCCAAAGTGCCCGCGCACCATCGTCTCGACCTCCTGCGCGAGGTTGGTACGGCCGTCGAACATGGTAATCGCCACGCCCAGCACCCTCAGGCGGGGGTTGAGGCCCCCGCGCACCCGCTCGACT
This sequence comes from Deinococcus terrestris, assembly GCF_009377345.1. Classification (NCBI taxonomy): domain Bacteria; kingdom Thermotogati; phylum Deinococcota; class Deinococci; order Deinococcales; family Deinococcaceae; genus Deinococcus; species Deinococcus terrestris. The sequence continues at coordinate 28,399 of NZ_WBSL01000004.1, forward strand.
GTCTCCATCAGCCCGGCGAGACCCTCCAGCGCGTAATACTCGGCCTGAAGGGGGATCAGCAGGGCGTCGGCGGCGGCCAGCACGTTTACCGTGAGCGGTCCCAGAGAGGGCGGCGCGTCCACGAGGGCGAGGTCGTAGCCCTGCACCGCCCCCAGCAGCCGCGTCAGCGCCTCCGGGTCGTCGGCCAACTCGACCCCGGCCCCGGCGAGGTCGGGGGTAGCCGGGAGCACGTCCAGCCCCTCTTGCGAGGTGGGCTGGATGAACTCGGCCACCCGGTCCGGCTCGGCGAGCGCCTTGTACAGTCCGGCCTCGGCGCCGCGCAGACCCAGTCCGCTCGTCGCGTTGCCCTGCGGGTCCATGTCGAGCAGCAGCACCCGCCGTCCCCCTGCCGCGAGGTAGGCGGCGAGGTTGATGGCGGTGGTCGTCTTGCCCACGCCCCCCTTCTGGTTCACGATGCCGAGGGTCTTCACGTCGCCCGCCAGAATAACGGCTTACGGGCCGGGACGCCCTCCCGGCGGGGGTACCGCTCGGGGGTGGTGGCCGTCTTCTCCACGATCACCAGCGTCCGCGCCTCCCCCAGCACGGGGAGGGCGAAGGCGTCCACCGCCCGCACCTCTCCCCCGACCTCAGTGGCAGCGAGGCGGCCCGCGTCCAGCTCCTCAGCGGAAATGGGGCCTTTTTGCGCGACCAGCACGCCGCCCGCTCTCAGCAGCGGCAGGGCGAGTTCGGCCAGGGCGGGTAGGGAGGCCACCGCGCGGGTGACGACCCGGTCGTAACGCCCCCGATGCTCGGGGTCGCGCCCCAGCGTCTCGGCTCGGGCGGTCAGCGGCGTGACGTTCTCCAGGCCCAGGGCGGCCGCCGTGCGGGTCACGAAGGCGATCTTCTTCGCGGTGGCGTCCACCGGGACCAGCCGCAGCTCCGGCCGCACGATGGCGAGGGGAAGAGCGGGAAAGCCCGCACCCGTTCCCAGGTCAAGCACCCGCCCGTCCCTATCCAGCCAGCCCCCGCGCAGGCAGGTCAGCGAGTCCACGAAATGCTTCAGGACAATGTCGCGCTCATCGCGCAGGGCAGTGAGGTTGGTCTGTGCCGCTCCCTCCTGCAGCAGGGCGAGCAGCCGCGTGAAGGCCTCTACGTGCGGGACCAGGTCAAGTCCCAGTTCCTCTCCACCCTGGAGCAGAAGCGCCGTCGCCTCCGGCGTCACAGGCTGCGCCTACCTGTCTGTTCATTCATCACCGGGGCATGCTAGCTCTGCAAAGCTGGGACAGGACCATCAGGTTTCACGTGAAACGCTTTGGGCCTGACGAAGATGAACCAGCAAGGCGCTGATGTCTGCGTGCCGCACACCGGGGACCCGCGCGGCCTGTCCCACCGTCGAGGGCCGCGCCCGCATGAGCTTCTCACGGGCCTCGTTCGACAAATTGCCCAGTGCCGCAAACTCTACACCTTCAAGGCTCAACTCACTTCCTTTTGCCTCGGCCTGAAGCTGCCGCTCGGCCCGTTCGATATAGCCCGCATATTTCACCCGGATCTCGACCGCCTCGCGCTCGGCTTCGCTCAGGGAAGGCAACGTGGCACCCAGCGCCTCGATGTCTGCGAGGGAGAACTCAGGGCGTCGCAGCAGGCCATCGGCGGCCTGTCCGTTGATCCGTTGACGACGAAGCGACTCCACGCCCGCCGCGACGCGGGCATATTTCTCGGCGATGGTTCGCGCGGTGCTCTCCCCCACCAATCCCAGCCGCTGCCCCAGGCCCGTCATTCGCTCATCGGCGTTGTCCTGGCGCACCAGTAGACGGTGTTCCACCCGGCTGGTCATCATCCGGTAGGGCTCATCGCTGCCCTTGAACACGAGGTCATCCAACATCACGCCGATGTATCCCGTTTCACGTGAAACCTGTACTTCCTCTAAGCCCAATGCCCGCCGCGCCGCCGCCGTGCCCGCGACCAGCCCCTGCGCCGCTGCTTCCTCATAGCCGCTGGTGCCGTTGATCTGCCCGGCGGTGAAGACGCCCGGCAGCAGGCGCGACTCGAGGTTGAGGGTCAACTCAGTGGAATCTACCACGTCGTACTCGACCGCGTAGGCATAACGCTGAATCACCGCCTGCTCGAAGCCAGGAAGCGTCCGCACCAATGCGTCTTGAAGCCGGGGCGGCAGCGAAGAGCTGAATCCCTGAAGATACACCTCGCTGGTCTGGACCCCGTCCGGCTCCACGAACAGCAGGTGTCGGTCGTGGTGGGCAAAGCGCACCACCTTGTCCTCGATGCTGGGGCAGTAACGGGGACCGAGGCCCTCAATGTCCCCCGCGTACATCGGGGACTCGTGGAGGTTCTCGCCGATCAGGCGGTGCGTCTCGGCGGTCGTGTGGGTCTGCCAGGTGGGCGACTCGGCGGCGCGGGGGCCGGGCTGTCCGGTAAAGCCGCGGGGCTGCGGGTCGGCCGGGATTTCCAGCAGGTCGGCAAACCGAACGGAGTCGGCCCGGACCCGGGGAGGCGTGCCCGTCTTGTACCGCTTCAGCCGATGCCCGGCGCGGGCCAGCGGCTCGCTGAGGAAGCGGGCGGGCGGCTCGCCCTGCCGACCCTCGGCGCGAGACTGGCGGCCGTACCAGGTCACACCGCGCAGAAAGGTCCCCGCCGCGACGACCACACTTCGGGCCGCCAGCCGACGCCCATCCGTCGTCACGACGAACCAGCCGCCCCGCCCATCGGGTTCGAGGTCGGCGGCCTCACCGCGCACGATCTCGATCTCGGGGTGGCCGAAGATCACGTCCTGGGCACGTTCAGCGTAGGCGTCCCGTTCGTTTTGCACCCGCAGGGACTGCACGGCTGGCCCCTTGCTTGCATTCAGGACGCGGGTGTGAATCGCTGTCTCGTCCGCGAGGCGGCCCATCAGCCCCCCCAGGGCCTGTACCTCGAACACCAGTTGACTTTTGCCGGGGCCACCCACGGCCGGGTTGCAGGGCATCCGGCCCACGGTGACGGGATTGCCCACGAGCAAGGCGGTGCGGGCGAACTTCGCTGCCGCCCAGGCGGCTTCCAGCCCCGCGTGGCCTCCGCCAATCACAATCACATTCCAGCCGCTCATCGGGAAGGAGTGTAGAGCGGCGGCCTCCCGCCCACACGGGGACAGCTCACGGTGCCGTGAACGTTTCACGTGAAACTTGAACCCTGTCCGGCTGAGGTGCCCCCACCATTCGGCGGCACAGCTGCATGGTCTAGAATCCAAACGAGCGTTAGGTCAATGTGTTCCGCGTCCGGTGCCGCGCCCCCCAGGGGCTCCCCGGTCCTGCCGCTCAGGAGGCCCCTCATGATTCAGCCGTTCACGTCTGACCCCCTGCGCTGGGTGTCTGAAGACGGCCAACCAATCCGGGAACTTCCCGCCCGGTTCACGCCCGAGCTGCTGCGTGAACTGCACCGCCAGATGGTACGGGCGCGGGAGTTCGACAAGAAGCTCGTCACCCTCTTGCGGCAGGGCCGCACCACCTTCTATGCCCAGGCCAGCGGCATGGAGGCCACCCAGGTGGGCCTTGCCCACTCGCTGCGGGTGGGGCACGACTGGGTCTGGCCCTACTACCGCGACCATACGCTGGGGCTGGCGATGGGCGTCTCGATGCTGGACATCGTGAGCCAATGCCTGGGCACCAACTCTGACCTGTGCCGGGGCCGTCAGATGCCGCACCACTTCGGGGTGGCCGACAAGCGCTTCGTGTCCATCTCCTCGTCCATCGCGTCGCAGGTGCCGCCCGCAGCGGGCACGGCGATGGCCCAGAAGTACCTCGGCACAGACGAGATCACCGTCTGCACCTTCGGGGACGGGGCGACCAGCGAGGGAGACTGGCACGCGGGGCTGAACATGGCCGGGGCCTCCGGGGCGCCCTGCCTGTTCGTTTGCGAGAACAATCAGTGGGCGATCAGCACCCACCTGCGCGAGCAGACCGCCAGCGAGACGATCCACATCAAGGCCAAGGCGTACGGCATGCCCGGCTACTACGTGGACGGCAACGACATCGTGGCGGTCATGGAAGTGATGGGGCACGTGGCCGAGCGGGTCCGCGCAGGGGAAGGTCCCGCCCTCGTCGAGTGCCTGACCTACCGCATCGGTTCGCACTCCAACGCAGACGCGGACGCCGAGAAGCACTACCGCACCCGCGAGGAGGTGGCCGAGTGGGAGGCCCGTGACCCCATCACCCGCGTGGAGCGGCTGCTGGAGCACCTCGGGGCGCCCATCGACCCGCAGGAGATCCGTGACCTCGTGGCTGCGACCCACCGCGAAGTGGACGAGGCCGTCCTGACCGCCGAGGCGACCGGGCAGCCGGGCTGGGAAATCATGTTCGAGGACGTGTACGGGGACAAGCCGGTTCACCTGGAGCTTCAAGAAGACTTCCTGCGGGCTGAGCAGGGCACGGCGACGACGGGAGGCCGCGCATGACTGCCACCCAGAAGCTGGCGCAGGCCGGGGCCGGAGCGGAGGAGACCCGCACCCTCACCCTGATTCAAGCCGTGACCGAGGCCATGCGCGAGGAACTCGCCCGCGACGAGCGGGTCGTGGTCTTCGGGGAGGACGTGGGCGCCCGTGGCGGCGTCTTCCTGGCGACGGCGGGCCTGCAGGCCGAGTTCGGCAAGACGCGCGTCTTCGACACCCCGCTCTCGGAAGCGAGCATCGTGGGGGCGGCGGTCGGGATGGCGGTGCGGGGCATGCGCCCCATCGCCGAGATCCAGTTTGCCGACTACATGGGGCCGGGCTTCGACCAGATCATCAGCCAGGCCGCCAAGATCCGCTACCGCTCGGGTGGGCAGTTCACGGCGCCGATGGTCATCCGCACGCCCTCGGGCGGCGGCGTGAAGGGTGGGCACCACCACTCGCAGAGTCCGGAAAGCTACTTCGCGCACACGCCGGGCCTCAAGGTCGTGATGCCCAGCACCCCCTACGACGCCAAGGGGCTGCTCAAGGCCGCCGTGCGTGGGGAAGACCCGGTGATCTACTTTGAACCCAAGCGGCTGTACCGCGCCGCGAAGGGCGAGGTGCCTACGGGCGACTACACCGTCGAGATCGGCAAGGGGGCCGTGCGCCGCGAGGGCCGGGACCTCACCATCATCGGCTACGGCGGCGTGATGCCCGACGCTGAACGAGCCGCCGCCGCGCTGGCTGCCGAGGGCGTGGAGGCCGAGGTCATCGACCTGCGCTCGCTGGTGCCCTGGGACCGCGAGCTGGTGCTGGAGAGCGTCTCCAGGACCGGGCGGGCCGTCCTCGTCAGCGAGGCGCCGCGCATGGCCAACTTCATGGGCGAGGTGGCCTACGTCATTCAGGAGGAACTGTTCGACCAGCTTCTCTCGCCGGTGGTGCAGGTCGCGGGCTTCGACATCCCGTACCCCTACGTGCAGGACAAGATCTACCTGCCTGGCCCGAACCGCATCGCCGCCGCCTGCGTGCAGGCCCTGAACTACTGATGCCGGGAGAGCCGTGAAGCCTGACGTCTGGCGCTGGGTGCTGGGCGCCCTGGGTCTGGCGATCGGCTTCACGGTGTATCCCCTGCTGGGGCGGCTGCGGGAGCCGTGGCCGGACCTCTTGGCCGGAGCGGCCTTCATGGCGCTGGGCGCGGCGGCGTGGCGTTACGCGCAGGGCGACCGCTTCATCCAGGGGGTGGCCGCTGTGCTGGCGCTGTACGGCCTGGCCCGCATCCTCTTTCTTCGCTGACTGTTGTCCACCTTATTTTCTGCCGAGGTAACACATGAAACAAGTCCTGCTGCCCGAACTCGCCGAGAGCGTGGTCGAGGGCGAAATCCTGAAGTGGTTGGTGAATGAGGGCGACCCGGTGGCCCTCGAACAGCCCCTGTGCGAAGTCATGACCGACAAGGTCACCGTCGAATTGCCCAGCCCCTACGCGGGCGTGCTCCAGCAGCGCCTCGCGCAGGAGGGCGACGTGGTGGCCGTGCACGCGCCCATCGCGATCATCGCAGAGGCGGGCGCGGCAGCCGGGGCCGCCAGCGGGGGAGGGGAGACGGTGCAGAACGCGGCCCAGTCCACCGCCCCCAGCGTCACCCAGGGCATTCAGGACACCGGGGAGAACCCCACGACGGTGGACGCCCAGCTCCCGACCCAAGCCGCCGAGGAGCGCGAGCAGATGGGCGGGAGCATCGTGGAGGCCGGGCACACCCAGAAGGACGACGGGGACGACTCCAGTCTCTTCAAGGCCTTCGCCTCCGACGAGACGGTCAGCCTGCGCGGGCTGGAGAACCGCGCGGGGAGCGGGGCACCGGGCACCTATACCGGGGGCACCGGGAGCATCCTGAACCGCCAGCAGACCCCCTCCGGCCGCACCGACGGGCGGGTGCTCGCCGTTCCGGCGGCGCGGAAGCGGGCGCGGGAACTCGGCGTTGACCTCGCGCAGGTCGCGGGCAGCGGCCCCAACGGCCGGGTGCGGGTGGACGACGTGGTGACGCACGCCGGGCAGGCGCAGCAGGCAGCTCCGGTTTCCGTAGCTGCGCCGACGCCCCAGCCTCAAGCCCAGCCCACCCCCGCTCCCCAGCCCGCTCCGGCGGCGGCCAAGGGCACGGGCGGTATGCCCGTTCCCCCGGTCCAGTACCGCACGCCCAAGGGCTACGAGCACCTCGAAGACCGGGTGCCGCTGCGGGGGATGCGCCGCGCCATCTCCAACCAGATGCAGGCCAGCCACCTCTACACCGTCCGCACCCTGACGGTGGACGAGGTCAACCTGACGCGGCTGGTGCAGTTCCGCGAGCGCGTGAAGGGCGACGCCCAGGCGGCGGGCGTCAAGCTCTCCTACCTGCCGTTCATCTTCAAGGCGGTCGCCGCCGCGCTGAAGAAGTACCCCAGCCTCAACTCGTCGTTCGACGAGGCGTCGGGCGAGATCGTGATGAAGCGGTACTACAACGTCGGTATGGCGGTCGCCACCGACGCGGGCCTGACCGTGCCCGTGTTGCGGGACGTGAACCACAAGAGCATCTTCGAGCTGGCCGGGCAGGTCACCGACCTCGCGGGCCGCGCCCAGGCGGGCAAGCTCACCCCGGACGAGCTGGCGGGCAGCACCTTCTCGGTGACCAACATCGGCTCCATCGGGGCGCTGTTCTCCTTCCCGATCATCAACGTGCCCGACGCGGCCATCCTGGGCGTCCACTCCATAGTGAAGCGGCCCATCGTGAATGAGCGCGACGAGATCGAGGTCGCTCACATGATGTACCTCTCGCTCTCCTTCGACCACCGCCTGGTCGACGGGGCCGAGGCCGCTCGCTTCTGCAAGGAAGTCATCCGGCTGCTGGAAAACCCTGACCGCCTGATGCTCGAAGCGATGTAACACCCACCCCACCTCCATCGGTCAGCCCTCCCCGGCTGGCCGCTTTGCTTTTCAAAGCGTGAACGGAGGGTCAGGGGCGGGTCACGGGGGCGTCAGCTTGAGGGACTAGGGTACGAGGTCATGGGGTCCTGGCCCACGGGCACGGACTGCCGGATTGGATAGAGTGACTGTGATGACCCGCTTGCTGACCCTCGCCACCCTGCTGCTGCTGACCCTGGTCTCCGGGGCCGGGGCGCTGAAGCTGCGGGTGTTCGACCCGGAGTTGCAACTGAACCTGGGCTACGGCGAAAGCAGCGGGGGCCGTATGACCGTGCAGCTTGTCCGGAACTACAGCGGCCCCGTGGTGCTGCTGTTTTCCCGCAGTGAAGACGAACGCAACGAGGGCCTGTTCCTGAACCTCCAGCCGCGCTACCTCGGCACCCTCAAGGCCGGGCAGCTCACGGTGGAGGTCGGCAACACCGAGCAGACCCTGACCCGCTTCCTGAGCGGCCTGAAGCTCTCGCTGACGCTCCAGCCCGTGAGCCAGAGCTTCACGCTGCCGGGCCTGCGGACGACCCTCACGGAGAAGACCGCCCCCGAAGGAGGCCGCTGAATGCTCGCCCAGATCCTGGTCGTGGAGGACGATCCCCACCTCGGCCCGCTGCTCAAGGAATATCTCTCGGCCGATTACCTCGTGCACCACGCCTCCACCCTCAAGGAGGCGCAGGCGTGGCTGGGGACCCACTCGGCGCAACTGATCCTGCTGGACCTGAACCTGCCTGACGGGGACGGCCTCGACCTCGTGCAGGCGCTGCGGCAGTATTCCAGCACGCCGGTGCTGGTGCTCTCGGCCCGCTCGGGGGTGCAGGAGCGGGTGGCGGGGCTGAATGCCGGAGCCGACGACTACCTCACCAAGCCCTTCGCCATGCCGGAACTCGACGCCCGCATCACCGCGCTGCTGCGCCGCACCGCCGCCGGAACGGGCGTGAACCTGGGCAACACCAGCCTCAGCACCAGCAGCCTGCTGCTCACCGTGAACGACAAGAACGTCAATCTCACCGAGCACGAGGCCCGCATTCTCGAACTGATGATGCGCACGCCCGAGCGGGTCTTCTCGCGGGCGGACATCGAGTCGCACCTCTACGGCTGGGAGACGCCCAACAGCAACTCGGTGGAGGTCCGGATCAGCCAGCTCCGCAAGAAACTGGAGCAGGCGGCCAGCGACCTACGGATTCGTACCATCCGCAATGTCGGCTACGTGTTGCAGGCGAGCTGAGCCCCCTGTTTGAGCCCGTCATGCCCGCCGACTCTTGCCCCCCCCAGCCCGACGTGGGGGGGGCTTGTCGTCAGGAGGACGTGGAGTGACCCGCCCCGCCCCCCTCCAGTCGGCCCGCGTGGCGTGGCGGCACAGCCTGCGCTTCCGGCTGGCGCTGGCGTACACGCTGCTGGCAACGGTGGTGATCGGCCTGGTAGGGGTGGGTATCCTGACCCTGCTGCTGCGCGGCATGGACGAGCAGTTTCAGGCCCGGCTGGAAGACCGCGCCGCCGCGACCGCCGAGCGGCTGTCGGTGCCCGAACTGTCGCTGGGCCAGAAGCCGCCACCCATCAGCGGCTACACCGCCCTGCTGGACGACGAGAACCGGGTCATTCAGGCGTCCCCAATCCTGCAACTGAAGCTGGGCGACCCCTTTCCGTACGCCGGGGAGACCAGTTTTTTCATCCTGGGGACGCCGATGCGGGCCGCGACCAGTCCGGTGGAGGACTTCGGCACCGTGTGGGTGGCCCTGCCCGAAGACGACCTCGTGAATGCCCGCGAGAGTGCGACCCGCGCCCTGCTGCTCGCGCTGCTGCTGACCCCCGGCCTGATGTTGATCGTGGGCTGGTGGGTGGGGCGGCGGGCGCTGGCGGACCTCAGCGAGGCGGCGGACCTCGCCGACCGCATCGACCCTACCCGCAGCGTGGCGACCCTGCCGCTGCCGGAGCGGGAGGACGAGGTGCACCGCCTGCTCGCGGCGCTCAACCGCCTGCTGGTGCGAATCGAGGCGGTGCAGGCCCGCGAGAAGCAACTGCTGGGGCAGATCGTGCACGAACTGGGCGCCCCGCTGACCGTGCTGCGGGCCAGCCTGACCCGCGCGACTGAGCGCTCGGGCGACCCCGAGGTGGCCCGCGCCGCGCTGGTGGCCGACGAGCTGACCTTTACCACCCAGGACCTGATGCAGCTCGCGCGGGGGCAACTGGAAATGAAGGTCGCGTGGCACTTCATCCCGGCGGCGACCCTGCACGGACGGCTCGACCGCCTGGTGCCGGGGACGACCTTCGCGGGCGACTGGGGCGGGATGCTGCTGTGCGACCCCGACCGCCTGACCCAGGCACTGCGCAACCTGCTCGCCAACGCCCGCCGCGCCGCCGGACCGGAGGGCGAGGTCACACTGACCCTGCGTGAGACGTCCGAACAGGTCACCTTTACCGTGCAGGACAACGGCCCCGGCCTCCCGCCCGAGCTGGGCGAGCGCATCTTCGAGCCCTTTGTCAGTGGCAGCGGCTCCAGCGGCCTGGGCCTGAGCGTGTCGCGGCAGATCGCGGCGCTGCACGGCGGCACCCTGACAGCGGGCAACGCGCCAGGGGGCGGCGCCGAGTTTGTCCTGACCCTGCCGGGACCGGAACTGGGCGACGAGGAAGACGAGGTGAGCGCCGCCGACCACCCCGAGGACACCCCCATCGGGGCGGGTGCCCCCGCGTCCTGACGGGCGGGCGGGGGCCTTATTCTCCGGGGGTGACCGCCCTCGCCGACTCCGCCGCAGCCCAGGCTGAACTGCTCGCGCTGCTGACCCTGCGCTTCACGCCCGCGCTGGGGCCGCGCCGCACCGAGAGCCTGCGGCGGCACTTCGGCTCGGCGGAAGCGGCCCTCGCGGCTCCTCTGACCGCATTGCGGGCGGTGCCGGGGCTGGAGGCCAAGACGGTCGCTGCCATCGGCACGCCCAAGCCCCGCGAGCAGGCCGAGGCCGAATGGCGCAAGGCCCAGGCTGGGGGCGTGACCCTGCTGGGGCGCGGGCTGCCCGGCTACCCGGAGGCCCTCGAAGCCCTGGGCGATCCCCCGGCGGTGCTCTGGGTCTTCGGCGACTTGCCCGACCTCCCGGCGGTGCCCCGCGCGGTGGGGATCGTGGGGACGCGGGGCGCGAGTCCGCACGCCCTCGCGTTGACCCGCGACCTCGCCGCCGACCTCGCGCGGGCCGGGGTGGTCGTGGTCAGCGGTCTGGCCCGCGGCATCGACACCGAGGCGCACCGGGCGGCGGTGGACGCCGGAGGCCTGAGCATCGGCGTGCTGGGCAGCGCGGTCAACCACATCTACCCCGGCGAGAACACGGGACTGGCCCGGCGCCTCACCCTGGTCAGCGAGTACCCGCTGGGCACCGGCCCCGCCCAGCACCATTTTCCGGCCCGCAACCGCCTGATCGCGGCGCTCTCGGCGGGCGTGGTGGTCGTGGAGGGCGAACTCAAGAGCGGCAGCCTGATCACCGCCACCCACGCGCTGGAATGCGGGCGCACCGTCTTCGCGGTGCCGGGCCGCGCCGGGGACCCCCGTGCCGCCGGGCCGCACCGATTGCTGCGCGAGGGAGCGGTCCTCACCGAGACAGCCGCCGACATGCTGGCCGAGCTGGGCTGGGAGGAAGGCCCCGCTGTCCCCGCCCCCGACCTCCCGCCCGAGCAGGCCCGCGTGTACGCGGCGCTGAACGCCCCCGCCACCCTCGACGACCTGCGCGGGGCGACCGGCCTGGGCCTCGCGGAACTCCAGACGGCGTTGGTAATGCTGCACCTGATGGGCCTGACCGAGGAGGTCGGCGGGCGCTGGACCCGGCGGTAGGGGAGGGGAGAGGTGAGCCTGACGGACGCGGAGGCGCGGGTTCTCCTGGCCCTGCGAGTCGGTGCCGACCTCCTCCGGCACCTGCGGCAGACCGGGCGCGGCCCCTACTACACCCTGGCGGGGCGGCGGCTGAGCGTGGTTACCGTGAAGGGGCTGGAGGGGCGGGGATTCATCACCTTGGAGGGTGGCCCCGGACAGGCCAGGGCGACGTATGCCCTCACCGAACGGGGCGAGGCGGCGCTGGCGGGGTGGGAGGAGAAGCGGCCCCTCGACCTGCCCTGAGCCTGAACGGTGCACCCCCTAGCCGCACCCTTTCGCGCCGTGGAATGCTGCCCCCATGACACCACAGGGGATGAACGTGCTGGTGCTGGGCGGAACCCAGTTCGTGGGGCGGCATATCGTGGAGGCGCTGCTCTCGGCCGGGCATCGGGTCGCGGTGTTCACGCGGGGGCGCACCCCCGACGAGCTGCCGGAGACGGTCGAGCGCCTCCACGGCGACCGCAACGGTGGCGGCGAGGGCCTGACCGCGCTCGCGGACCGCACCTGGGACGCCTGTGTGGACGTGAGCGGCTACACGCCCCGGCAGGTGCGGGCCAGCGCCGAGGCCCTGCGCGGGTCGGTGGGCCGCTACGTCTTCGTCAGCACCGTGAGCGTATACGCCGAGCAGGGCCGCCACCCTATCCGCGAGGATGATCCTCGGTTTCCTCCTGCCGCCGAGGACGTGACGGCAGTGACTGGGGAGACCTATGGACCGCTGAAAGTCACCTGCGAGGACATCGTGGGGGAGGTCTACGGCGAGCGGGCGACCCTGCTTCGCCCGCAGATCGTGGCTGGATCCTACGACCCCACCGGGCGCTACACGTACTGGGTGGACCGGGTGGCACAGGGGGGCCGTTTCCTGGCGCCGGGGGACGGCTCGGACTCCGTGCAGGTCATCGACGCCCGCGACCTCGCACAGTTCACCGTCATGGTGCTGGAAGGAGACGTGCCGGGTGTGTTCAACCTCGCCGGGCCGCGTCTGGAGTGGCGCAAATTCGTGGACGTGGTGGGGAAGGCGACCGGAGCGGATGCTGAACCTGTTTGGGTGGACGCGGCCACACTGGAGGCGCAGGGCATCGGCTGGAATGAGTTGCCCATTTACGTCCCGGCGAACGGCGAGCAGGGCGGCCTGATGGACGTGAGCAATGAACGGGCGCGGGCGGCGGGCCTGACCCTGACAGATCCCCTCACAACGGCCCGTGACACCCGCGCCTGGAGCGCCGGGAGCCCGCAAAAGGGCTTCCTGACCCCCGAGCGCGAGGCGGCGGTGCTCGCCGGGCGGGGGTAACGCCGTGAGTGTGGGCGGCCTCAGTCCCGGCCTGACGCTGGTGTGGGAGCGGGCCGTCGGCATCGCCCGCAGCCTGGTCGCGGCGCTGCCCAACATCGTGGTGGCGCTGCTGGTCTTCGGGCTGTTCTGGCTGCTGTCGCGGGTGCTGGTGGGTCTGCTGAAACGGGTGCTGCGGCGAGCGGGGCAGTCGCCCTACGTAGGGCGGGCGCTGGGGCAGGTCGTGGAGGTCGTGGTGCTGGCGGTGGGCGTGCTGGTCGCCGCGACGATCATCTTTCCCACCCTCAACGCCGCCACGCTCTTCGGCACGCTGGGCTTTACCAGCGTCGCCATCGGCTTCGCGTTCAAGGACATCTTCCAGAACCTGCTCGCGGGGTTGCTGATCCTGATTACGCGGCCGTTCCGCATCGGGGACCAGATTATCAGCGGCGCGACCGAGGGCACGGTAGAGGACATTCAGGTGCGGGCCACGGTCGTCCGCACCTACGACAACCGCAAGGTGGTGATTCCCAACAGCGACCTGTTTACCGGGCGGGTGACGGTGAACACCGCCTTCGAGAAGCGGAGCGTGAGCCTACCCCTGACGCTGCCCCACGGCACGGACCTGGAGCAGGCGCGGACGCTGCTGGTGGGGGCCGCGCGGGGGGTGCCGGACCTCGCCGAGGACCCGCCCCCCAGCGTGGTGCTGACCGACCTGAACTCCGGCGGCCTGACCCTCAGCCTGCGCTACTGGGTCAGTCCCACCCAGCGCCGCGAGGTGACTGCCACCACCGACGAGGTGCTCACCGCTGTCCACGCCCGGCTGCGGGAGGCGGGCGTGAACCTCGCGCCGCCGCCGGGGGTCGCCCTGGAAGGGGTGCCCGGCCGCCCCCTGCGCGTGCAGGTGGAGGGAGGGGCCGGGGAGGCCAGTGGTATGCTGGCCGCGCAAGACTGAGCGGCCAGGCTCGAGGGGGAGGTGCGCCTTATCACGCAGGAAATCTGGGCGGACGTGCTGGGGTACGTCCGCAAAAACATCTCGGAAGTCGAGTACCACACCTGGTTCGCGCCCATGAAGAATCTGGGCGTGCAGGGCGGCTCGCTGGTGCTGGGGGTCCGCAACTCTTTCGCGCAGGAGTACGTGCGGCGGCAGTACCAGGTGCTGCTCGAAGACGCCCTGCGCGACCTGGGCGCGGAAAATCCGCAGGTCACCTTTCAGGTGCTCCCCGCCGTGCAGGAGGCGATGATCCTTCCCGAGGACCCGCCCCCGCCGCGCCCCGGCCCGGCCGGACGCGCGGCACCGGACCCCGCCCCCGCCGAAAACCGCAAGTCGCTGAACCCCAAGTACACCTTCGAGAACTTCGTGGTCGGCCCCAACAACAACCTCGCGCACGCGGCGGCGCTCGCGGTCGCCGAGTCGCCCGGCAAGGCGTACAATCCCCTCTTTATCTACGGGGACGTGGGCCTGGGCAAGACCCACCTGATGCACGCGGTGGGGCACTACATGGCCGAGAGATTCCCCGACAAGCGCATCGAATATGTCTCCACCGAGTCGTTTACCAACGACCTGATCAACGCGATCCGCGAAGACAAGATGACGCAGTTTCGCAACCGCTACCGTTCGGTGGACCTGCTGCTCGTCGACGACATCCAGTTTCTGGCCGGGAAGGAGCGCACGCAAGAAGAGTTTTTCCACACATTCAACGCGCTCTACGAGAACCACAAGCAGATCATCCTGAGTTCGGACCGGCCTCCCAAGGACATTCAGACGCTGGAAGGCCGGTTACGCAGCCGCTTCGAGTGGGGCCTGATCACCGACATCCAGTCTCCCGAGTTTGAGACGCGGGTGGCGATCCTGAAGATGAATGCCGAGCAGAGCCACACGGTTATCCCACAAGAAGTGCTGGAGCTGATCGCGCGGCAGGTCACCAGCAACATCCGCGAACTGGAAGGCGCCCTCGTGCGGGTGGTCGCCTATGCCAGCCTCAACAATGTGCCCCTGTCGCGCGTGGTGGCGGCCAAGGCCCTCAGCAACGTCTTCGCGCCGCAGGAGGTCAAGGTCGAGATGATCGACGTGCTCAAGGCAACGGCTGCCCACTTCGGCCTCTCGCCCGACCAGATACGGGGCTCGGGCCGCGCCCGAGAGGTCGTCGTGCCCCGGCAGGTTGCCATGTACCTCGTGCGGGACTTGACCGGACACTCGCTCCCGGAGATTGGGCAGTTCTTCGGCCGCGACCATTCCACCGTCATGCACGCCGTCTCCAAGGTGACCGAACAGATGGGCAAAGACCTGGAGCTGACGGCCGCCGTGCAGACCCTGCGGGGCCAACTCAATGATGTGGAAGATGAGCGAGAAGGGGCGTAATCTCATGATTAGTTACGTCACAGGGCAAATAAGTTCCAAATTCCGTTCCAAAAGGGTGTGCGAGCTTTCACGATCTGTGGACAAGGTTGTGGATAACCTCCAAAACCTGTGGATAAGTCGCCCTTTTCTGTGGATAAAATTGTGGATAAGTAGAGTAGTTATCCACAGGCGAAAAGGGGCTGTGGAAAACCCCCCGAGTTATCCACAGGTTATCCACAGCTTTTCGAGTTTTCCACAACCCGCCTGTGGATAACTTTTCCGCGCTGGGCGCGGTCCGAGGTGAGTTTTCCACATTATCCACAGGCCCTACTACTACTACTACTAATTTATTAATTTCTAGAAGACAGAAAAAGATAGACCCCTCCAGGGGGAAAGGTGGAAGATGAGAGCACACGTCACCAAAAAGATTCTCAGTGAAGGTCTGAGTCTCCTCGAACGGGTCATTCCCAGCCGCAGCAGCAATCCGCTGCTCACGTCCCTCAAGGTCGAGGCGAGCGCCGAGGGCCTGACCCTCAGCGGGACCAACCTCGAAATCGACCTGTCGTGCTTCGTGCCCGCCGAGGTGCAGGAGCCGCAAAACCTCGTCGTGCCCGCGCACCTGTTCGCGCAGATCGTGCGGAACCTGGGGGGCGAACTCGTCGAACTGGAACTTGCGGGCAACGAACTCGCGGTGCGGGCGGGCGGCAGCGATTTCAAGCTCCAGATTGGGGACTTTGACGCCTATCCGCCGCTGTCGTTCCCGACCCACGCCGACGTGAGCCTTGACGCCGCCGAGCTGTCGCGGGCGCTGGGCAGCGTGCGCTACGCGGCGAGCAACGAGGCGTTTCAGGCGGTCTTCCGGGGCATCAAGCTGGAGCACCGGGGGGAGTCGGCCCGCGTGGTCGCCTCGGACGGGTACCGGGTCGCCCTGCGTGATTTTCCCGCCAACGGGGACGGGCGCAACCTGATCATCCCCGCCCGCAGCGCCGACGAGCTGATCCGGGTGCTGAGGGACGGAGAGGCCCGCTTCACCTACGGCGAGGGCATGCTCAGCGTGACCACCGAGCGGGTGCGGATGAACCTCAAGCTGCTCGACGGCGAATTTCCCGATTACGAGCGGGTGATTCCCAAAGACATCCGCCTTCAGGTAACCCTGCCCGCCACCGCGCTGAAAGAGGCAGTCAGCCGCGTGGCCGTACTGGCCGACAAGAACGCGAACAACCGGGTCGAGTTCCTCGTTTCCGAGGGCAAGTTGCGCCTGGCCGCCGAGGGGGACTACGGCCGTGCCCAGGACACCCTCGACGTGGTGCAGGGGGGCATGGAACCCGCCATGAGCCTCGCCTTCAACGCCCGGCATGTCCTCGATGCCCTGGGGCCGATCGAGGGGGAGGCCGAACTTCTCTTCTCGGGCTCCACGAGCCCCGCCATCTTTCGCGCGAGCGGGGGAGGCGGGTACATGGCGGTCATGGTCACGCTGCGCGTCTGAGGGGCCTCTGCGGGGCAGCACGGGGCATTCCCTCTGCCGTCCCTTCCCTCCGCCCGAGTCAGTCAACCCGCTCCCCGTATAGTGTCAGCGATACACATTCCCCCACGGGGGCAGTGCAGGTCAGGATGCAGGCCAGGAGGTCCCAGCATGAACATCGAGAAAGTGATCGCCCGTGAAGTGCTCGACTCGCGCGGCAACCCGACGGTGGAAGCCGAAGTGCATCTCGACAGCGGCTTTTCCGGCCGCGCCATCGTGCCCTCGGGAGCCAGCACGGGAACCCATGAGGCGCTCGAACTGCGCGACGGCGGCGAGCGTTACGGCGGCAAGGGCGTGCTCAAGGCCGTGCAGAACGTGAACGAGGCCCTCGGCCCGGCCGTGGTCGGCCTCGACGCCTCCGAGCAGGGGGCCGTGGACGCCGCGCTGATGGCGGTGGACGGCACCCCCAACAAGGGCCGGATGGGGGGCAACGCGATCCTGGCGGTCAGCCTCGCCACGGCGCGGGCGGCGGCCAATGAGCTGGACGTGCCCCTGTATCGCTACCTGGGCGGCAGCAACGCCAAGACGCTTCCGGTCCCGATGATGAACCTGATCAACGGCGGGGCACACGCCGACAACTCGGTGGACTTTCAGGAATTTATGGTGATGCCTGTCGGGGCACCGACCTTCCGCGAGGCCCTGCGTTACGGCGCCGAGACCTTCCACACGCTCAAAAAGGTCCTCTCCTCGCGCGGCTACAACACCAACGTGGGTGACGAGGGCGGTTTCGCCCCCGACCTGAAGAGCAACGAGGAAGCCCTGCAGGTCCTGCTGGAAGCCATCGAGAAGGCGGGCTACGAGCCGGGCAAGGACATCGCCATCGCGCTCGATCCGGCCGTGACCGAGCTGTACAAGGAGGGCCAGTACCACCTGGAGAGCGAGGGGCGGACCCTCTCCACCGCCGAGATGGTGGATTTCTGGGCGGACTGGGCGGGACGTTATCCCATCGTCTCCATCGAGGATGGCCTCGCGGAAGACGACTGGGACGGCTGGCAGCAGCTCACCACGGAGATCGGGGACCAGGTGCAGCTTGTCGGGGACGACCTGTTTGTGACCAATCCCGAGCGCCTTGCGCGGGGGATCGAGACGGGCGTGGGCAACGCGATTCTGGTCAAGGTCAACCAGATCGGCAGCCTCACCGAGTCGATGGACGCCATCGAACTTGCCAAGCGCAGCCGCTACGGGACCATCATCAGCCACCGCTCCGGCGAGTCGGAAGACGCCTTCATCGCCGACCTCGCCGTCGCCACCAACGCCGGGCAGATCAAGACGGGTTCGGCCTCCAGATCGGACCGCATCGCCAAATACAACCAGCTGCTGCGGATCGAGGACGCGCTCGGAAGCTCGGCCGTCTACCTCGGCCGCAAGGCGCTGAGGTAAGTCCGGTTCTGGGGATCAGGCGTTCAGGGAGGGCACTTCCTGAGACCTGATCCCCCGACGCTCCACCCTCTGGAAGGGCTTCCAGGCCAGAAAGCAGGCACCCATGAAACACTTCGACAGAGCCACCAAGATCGTCGCCACCATCGGCCCGGCGAGCCGCAATCCGCAGACGCTGGGGCGGATGATGGACACGGGGCTGAACGTGGTCCGCATGAACTTCAGCCACGGCGACCCTGAAGACCACCGCCAGACGGTGCAGATGGTGCGCGAACTCGCCGCCCAGCGCGGGCTGACCATCGGCATCCTGCAAGACCTGCAAGGCCCCAAGATCCGGGTGGCCCGCTTCCGGGAAGGACAGGTCACGCTGGAAACCGGACAGCGCTTCACGATCACGATGGACGACGTGGAGGGCGACGAGGAACGGGTCGGCAGCACCTACAAGGGCCTGGCGCAGGACGTGTATCCGGGCCTGATCCTGCTGCTCGACGACGGCAACCTTTCCCTGAGGGTGGAGCATGTGCGCGGTCAGGACATCCAGACCACCGTCCTGGTCGGCGGCGTCCTGAAGAACAACAAAGGGATCAACGTGCCCGGCGCCGACCTCTCGGTGCCTGCCCTGACCGAGAAAGACGTGCAGGACATGGAATTCGGAGCCGGGCTGGGGGTGGACTGGGTGGCGCTCTCGTTCGTGCGCTCGCGGGATGACCTGCTGCTCGCCCGGCATTACCTCGCCCGCTTTGGCAGCCGCGCCAAGCTGATGGCGAAGATCGAGAAGCCGCAGGCGGTCGAGCGTTTCGAGGACATCCTGCGTGAGGTAGACGGCATCATGGTGGCCCGCGGGGACCTTGGGGTGGAGATGCGGCCCGAGCAGGTGCCCACCATCCAGAAACGCCTGATCCGCCTGTGCCGCGAGGCCGGGAAGCCCGTGATCACCGCGACCCAGATGCTCGAGAGCATGATCGGCCTGCCGCGCCCCACCCGCGCCGAGGCGTCGGACGTGGCGAACGCGATCTACGACGGCACCGACGCCGTGATGCTCTCGGCGGAGTCGGCGGCGGGACAGTATCCGGTCGAAGCCGTCGCCATGATGGACCGCATCGCCCGCGAGGCCGAGAGCAGTGAGCACTACGAGATGCTTCAGCGCCAGATGGTCGTGGAGACCGAACTCGCGCAGGACTCCATCGCCTACGCGGCCTGCTCCATCGGCGAAAAGCTGGAGGCCCCGGCCATCGTGGCGTTTACCAGTACTGGTGGGGCGGCGACCCGCATCGCCAAGTACCGGCCCCGCGTGGCGATCCTGGCCCTGACCCCCAACGAGCAGACCCGCAACCAGCTCGCCCTGACCTGGGGCGTCTCGCCCATGCTCAGCGAGGACCCCCACAACACCGACGACATGGTCCGCATCGCCAACGACGAGCTCAAAAAGAGCGGTCTGGCCGACGTGGGCGACCGCTACGTGATCACGGCGGGCGTGCCCTTCGGTGTGCGCGGCACCACCAACATGCTCCGTGTGGAGCGGCTGCGCGAAGAGGACCTGAGCGACCGCGTTTAAACCTTCACCCCACTTTCATCCCGCTGCCCCTGTCAAGCTGAAGTCAGGGGCGAGCGGGGTTTTTATCCACAGGGAGCGGGTTTATCCACAGGGAGGGTGTGGATAACTCGGGACGGCTGGCCCTTGCGGCCTAGCCTTGCGGCACCACCCGCACGAAACGGTCCTTGCCCTTCTGGAAGACCACGCCCCCAGCCGGAAGCTCGACGGTCGCCTGCGGGTCGGTCAGTGTCTCGCCGTCCAGCTTCAGGCCCCGGTTCTGGATCAGCTTCTTGGCGGCGCCGTTGCTGGGTTCCAGCCCTGCGAGGACGGCCAACCGCACCGCGCTGTAGCGTCCCTCATCGCCCGCGAGGTCAGCGGGCACGGGCACGCTGGGGATGTCGTCGGGAATCGCGCCCTTCGCCACCGCCTTGAAGCGGGCCTCGGCGGCGTCCAGATCGGCCTCAGGGTGCAGCCAGCGCATCACCTCGCGGGCGAGTTCGCGGTGGGCGGCGACGGGGTGCCCGGCGAGCAGTTCGGCAATTCGTTCTTGTGGCAGATCGGTCAGCAGGGTGAAGTAGTTTTCCAGCAGGGGGTCGGGCACCTTCATCAGCCCGGCGAACATGGCGTGCGGCTCGTCGGTCAGGCCGATGTAGTTGTCCAGGCTCTTGGACATCTTCTCGGTGCCGTCCAGCCCCACGAGGAGCGGCAGGGTCATCACGACCTGCGGTTCCTGGTCGTAGTCGCGTTGCAGGGCGCGGCCCACCAGGTTGTTGAACAGTTGGTCGGTGCCGCCGAGTTCCACATCTGCCCGCAGCGCCACCGAGTCGTAGCCCTGGGTGAGCGGGTAGAGGAGTTCGTGGACGCTGATGGGCGTGCCCGCGTTGAGCCGCTTCGTGAAGTCGTCGCGCTCCAGAATGCGGGCCACCGTGTAGCGGCTCGCCAGCCGGATCACGTCGGCGTACCCCATCGGCTCCAGCCATTCGCCGTTGAAGCGCAGCTCCAGCACCTCCGGGTCGTCGCGCAGGATCAGCTTGCACTGGTCCAGGTAGCTCTGGGCGTTGGCGCGGGTGTCCTCCAGCGTCAGCGGCGGGCGCGTCTTGGACTTGCCGGAGGGGTCGCCGATCATGGCAGTGAAGTCCCCGATCAGCATGATGACCCGGTGCCCGAGGTCCTGAAACTGCCGCATCTTGCGCAGGATGACCGCGTGCCCGAGGTGCAGGTCGGGCCGGGTGGGGTCGGCGCCGAGCTTGACGCGCAGGGGCGTGCCCGTCTCCAGGCTGCGGGTGAGCTTGCGGCGCAGGTCGTCCTCGGTCACGAGGTCCACGACGCCGCGTTTCAGGACGGCGAGCTGTTCGTCTACGGAGAGGTTGCGGCGGATGTCATTCATGGGGACTCCAAAAGAAAGGGCGGCGCACATGCTCTGTCGCAGGTGCGCCGCCTCGGGGTTGGATTTCAGGCTGTAGCTGACCCTCCCACCCTAGCGGCGGGGCGGATATGCACGTCGGGTCAGACGCCTCATGCGGCGCAGCATAGCAAGCCGCGCGGCCTCCCGTAGTCTGTCCCCCGTGAAGACGATCCACGAGCTGCGGGCCACCTTTCCCCGCCCCGGTCGCCTGGAGTGGATCGGGCTGCGGGAGGCCCGCCGCGCCCCGGTGCGGAGCGTGTCCGAAGCAGAAGTGCACCCCCTCGTCGGCCTGATCGGGGACCACGGCAAGGTGGCCCCGCCCCGGCTGCGGGCGCTGAGCGGCGAGCCGGGTGAGGAGGCCGCCCCCGCCAACGCTGCTCCGATCCCCGGTGGCCCCGGACGGCGGCAGGTCACGCTGATTCAGGCCGAGCACCTGCCCGTGATCGCCTCTCTCGCGGGCCTGGAGACGGCCACGCCCGAGCAACTGCGCCGCAACCTCGTCGTGAGCGGGATTCCCCTGCTGGCCCTCAAGGAAGCCCGCTTCCGGGTAGGCGAGGTCGTGCTGGAGGGCACCGGGGAGTGCCACCCCTGCTCGCGGATGGAGGAGACGCTGGGGGAAGGCGGCTACAACGCGGTACGCGGGCACGGCGGCCTGACGGCGCGGGTGATTCAGGGCCGCGTGATTCGGGTGGGCGACGTGGTGACGCCGCTGTGAGCCACCCCCCGCTGGATGCCCGGTTGGAGGCGGTCCTGTCGCTCATTTGCGCTGACACGCACGCCGATATCGGCTCGGACCACGCCCACCTCCCCATCCGCCTGATCTGGGAGGGGCGCATCGGGCGCGGCGTGATCGTGGAACTCAATCCTGGTCCCCTGGCGCTCGCCCGGCGCAACGTGGTGAGGGCACGGCTGGAGGGGGTGCTGGAGGTGCGGGAAGGCGATGGCTTTGACCCCCTGGCCCCTGGCGAGGTGGAGAGCGCCAGCGTGACCGGAATGGGCGCGGGCACCATCGCGGGCATCCTGCGCCGGGCGGGAGAACGGCGGCCGCCCGCGCTGGTCCTCCAGCCCAACGATTCGCCCGCCCCCATTCGGGTCTGGGCGCGGGAACACGGCTACCACCTGCGGGCCGAGCGCCTGATTCCGGGGTACTGGCCCTACCCGGTGCTGCGGCTGGAGCAGGCTGGGGGAGAAGACCCGGCCTACGCGGGCCTGCCCCTCGCCGCCGCCCTGCGCTACGGCCCCCACCTGCTGCGGGAGGGCTCCCCCGTGCTGCGCCGCCAGGTCTGGGCCGATGTGGTGCGCCTGACACCGCTCGCCGCCCCTGGCCGCACCGCCCAGACCGAATTGGAGACGGCACAGGCAGCACTGGAAGTCCTGGGCGGAAACGGGCAATAAAAAAGCCGCCTTCTCGGGCGGTGATGCTGAGAACTATAGCCCGGTATACAGGCGGCGTCAAGACCCGGCAGGTCAGTCTGGGCGTCGCGTGCCCGGAGGCCCCTCGCCGAAAGTTGTTTTCGGCTCTCCGGCGGTTGGCTCCGCTCGACTCACAGTGCAGCCGGATATGCAGCCGCGCACTCTCAAATTATGTTTTAAACAGAAAATGTGCTAAGATATTCGCATGAAGACCGTTCCTCATACCCTGGAATTCGGCACGCATCGGCTGCCCGCCAGCGCGGACGGCCTGCTGCATGCCGCCACCGCCCTGCTCGCGCTGGGCCTTCCGATGCCCGCAGATTGGGCGACCTTTGCGACCGAGTACGACCTCGAAAGCCCCGAGCGCGACTTCGGCGCGGGGCCAGAAGCCACCCTGGATGCGGGCGAGTTTGCCCGGCTCGCCTTCGTCCTGAACACCCCCGAAGCGCGGCGCTGGCGCAAGCGGGCACAGACGTTGCTGGCCCGTGCGCTGACCGGCGACGTGCGCCTGGCCGCCGAGATCGCCGAGCGCAACGCCAACCCCGAGGCCCGGCGCTGGCTGGCCGCCCGGCTGGAAAGCACCGACGCCCGCCGCGAGCTGATGAGCACGGTCGCCCGACACGGCGGCGAGGGCCGGGTGTACGGTCAGCTCGGCTCCATCAGCAACCGCAGCGTGCTGGGCACCGACTCGGCCACCATCCGCCGCGAGCGGGGCGTGCGGCAGACCCGCGATGGCCTGCGCAGCGACGAGCTGCTGCGCCTCGCCTACCTCGACACCGCCACCGCCCGCGCCATCGCCGAGGCGGGTGCCCACGGCAACGAGGCCATCCTGCGCGTCCACGAGGGGGTCGCCCGGCGCGAGCGCGACCTGTGGCGCGACTCGCCCCGCGCGAGCTAGGGCGCTCGGCCCACGTCGCCCTCCCTCTCTTCCCCCCCCCAGCGCGTCCCTCCCAGGGGGCGCGTGTTCTCATTGAGGTGGGGCAGATGGCGTGGGGGCACTGGTCTAGAATGCCGCGCGTGCCGCGCCCGCGCCCCCTTCCCGCCCCAGTCGCCCCCTGCCAGGAGGCAGCGTGACCCGGCCCGTCCCCGGCACCCGGCGGGTGGCCCCGGCCCGGCGCGGGGGAGGGCTGCCCCGGACCCTGAACCGCGCGGTGCTCTCGGAGGTGCTGCGCTGGTACGCGGCGGGTGTGGCACTGTTCCTGATCCTGCGGCTGACCGACATCCTGAGCACGAGTGTCGGGGCCTTCCTGACCTATGGGGCCACGCCAGGGCAGGCGCTGGGGGTCTTCGGGGCGCTGGCGCCCAACACGCTCAACGAGGCGCTGGTGCTCTCGGTGCCCTTTGCGGTGCTGCTGGCCTTTGGGCGGATGCAGGGCGACAGCGAACTCAAGGCGGCGGCGGCGGGGGGGGTGCGGCCCCTCTCGCTGGTGTGGCCGCTCGCGCTGCCCTTCGTGCTGGTGGCGGCGCTGGCCTACTGGAACGCGGGGTACGTGGCCCCGGCGGGATTGGCCCGCTTCGACGCCGCGTGGTACACGATCTACGGCGGCCCGCAGCCCACGCCGACCCAGGATAACTACACCTATGCCTCCGAAGATGGCCTCTTTTATGCCGGACGGGTCGTAAACAGTGCGGGCGGCCCGGTCGCCTCGCTGGAGGGCGTGCTGGTGCAGCGCGGCGACGAGACGATCACGGCCACGGGCGGCACCTGGGACACCGCCGCGCAGACCTGGACAGTCACGGGCGCGTGGATCACCCGCCCCGGCGAGGACCCGCAGCCCGCGCCCGGTCCCCTGGTCTTCCGGCAGACCGATCAACCCCGGCCCCCGGCTCCTCCCGCCCAGCAGGTCAGCACTCCCGAGCTGCGGGCACGGCTGGCGAGCGGCGAGGGCACCCCGGAGGAGCGCCGGGTGGACGCCCACCAGCTTGCCGCGCGGGTGGCCGATCCCCTCACAGCGGTGATTTTCGCGCTGGCGGCGGGGGCGCTGGGGCTGCTGCTGCGTAACCGGGCGGCAGCCTTTGCGGCGGTGGTGGTCTTCGTGGCCCTCTTCTACGCGCTGTGGGCGACCGCGCCGCAACTCGCGCGGGTGGGGGCGCTGCCGCCCACCCTGGCGGCGTGGCTGCCCAACCTGTTCTTCCTGCTGGTGGCGGGCGTGCTGTCCTGGAGACTGCGGTGAAGCGCTTTGAGCGCTACGTGATCCAGGAAATCCTGCCCCCCCTCGTCGGGGCGCTGCTGGCGATCATCCTGCTGCTCTTGCTGCTGCTGCTCGAGGAGGTCATCGCGCCGCTGCTCGCCAAGGGGGCCAGCGGCCTGCTCGTGGCGCGGCTGGTGGCGCTGAACATCCCCGAGGCGGTCGCGCTGGGCCTGCCCATCGCGCTGATGTTCGCCACCCTGCTGGGCCTGTCGCGCCTCGCCGCCGACTCGGAGATCAAGGCGGCGCTGGCGAGCGGGGTCCCGGCCTCGCGCCTCTTCCGGCCCGTGCTGACGCTGGCGGCGGTGGTCACGCTGGGGGCCTTTGCGATCAACGAACTGGTGGTCACCCGCGCCCGCGTGCAGGCCCAGAGCGTGCAGCGTGAGATCGTGCTGGACAATCCCCGCGTGATCGGCCTGGGGGACCCCGGTCAGCCGGGGCTGGTGCTGCGCGACGCGCTGAACCGGGCGATCAGCGTGGGGGAAGCATTGCCGGGCGGCGAGCTGCGCGACCTGCGCATCGTGACCATGCAGGCCGGGCTGCCCCCCCGCGAGGTCATCACAGCCCGTGAGGGCCGCTTGCGCCCCGGCAGCAACGTGCTGGAGTTAACAGAGGGTCGCCGCGTCACCTTCGAGAACGGACGGCCCGTGACGGTCCTCTCCTTCGCCCAGGGCACCCTGCCCGTGCAGGACGTGCAGGCGAGCTTTGACGGCTCGGGGGCGGCGCTGGCCCCCTTTTACCTGCCGCTGCCCGAGCTGCTGGCCCGCACCGGGGCCTACCGCGCCCAGAACGTGCCCGCGCCCGCCGACTTCACGGCGCTGTACCGCAAGTTCAGCGAGCCGCTGGCGGCGCTCGCCCTGGCCTTTTTCGCGGTGAGCCTCGCCGTGTACACCTTCCGCAGCGGCCTGAACCTGGGGCTGGTGTGGGCGCTGCTGCTGACCTTCGCCTACTACGCCACCTGGAGCGTGTTCAAGGTGATGGGCGAGAACGGCGCGGTGCCGCCCCTGCTCGCCGCCGCCGCGCCGGACGTGATCGCGGTGCTGGCGGGAGTGGCGCTGCTGTGGCGGGCGAGCCGGAGGTAGGGGCGGAGCGCGGCAGAACCTCCTCGCACGCTCCATTCCCCACGGACTACGCCCCGCTCCCCACCTGCGTCGCCTGAATCGCCGTCAGCGCAATCGTGTACACGATGTCATCCACCAGCGCCCCCCGCGAGAGGTCGTTGACGGGCTTGCGCAGGCCCTGAAGCATCGGCCCGACGGCGACCACGCCCGCCGAGCGCTGCACGGCCTTGTAGGTCGTGTTCCCGGTGTTGAGGTCGGGAAAGATGAACACGGTCGCGCGGCCCGCGACGGGGCTGTTCGGGGCCTTCTGGCGGCCCACGCTCAGGACGGACGCGGCGTCGTACTGGAGGGGGCCGTCCACCGGGAGGTCGGGACGGCGCTCGCGCACGAGGCGGGTGGCCTCCTTGACCTTCTCCACGTCGGCGCCCTCGCCGCTCTCGCCCGTGGAGTAGCTGAGCATGGCGACGCGCGGCGGAATCCCGAAGGCCCGCGCACTGTCGGCGGACTGGATGGCGATGTCCGCGAGTTCCTCGGCATTCGGGTTGGGGTTGATCGCCGCGTCGCCGTACACCAGCACCTGCTCAGGCATCAGCATGAAGAAGATGGACGACACCAGCGACGAGCCGGGGGCCGTCTTGATGAGTTGCAGCGCCGGGCGCACCGTGTTGGCGGTGGTGTGGACCGCGCCGGAGACCAGCCCGTCCACCTCGTCCAGCGCGAGCATCATGGTGCCCAGCACCACCGTGTCTTCCAGCTCCCCCTCGGCCTGGGGCGCGGTCAGCCCCTTGTGCTTGCGGAGGTCCACCATCGGTTCCACGTACTGCCGCCGCACGCTCTCGGGGTCCACGACCTCCAGCCCCTCGGGGACGGTGAGGCCCTGCCCCTCCGCGACCTGCCGCACCCGCTCGGGGTTGGCGAGGAGCACGGGGCGGGCGATGCCCTTCTCCACACAGCGAATGGCGGCCCGCACGGTGCGCGGCTCGTCGCCCTCCGGCAGGACGATGCGCTTGTTCGCGGCCCGCGCCCGCTGAATCAGCTCGTAGCGGAAGGCGCTGGGGGGCATCCGGCGGTCGCCTTCCGCCTGCGGGGTCTTCAGGCGGCTTCTGAGCGGCACGGTGTCCAGGCGGTCCGCGATGAAGTCCAGCGTGCGCTCCATCCGCTCCAGGTCGTCGTGCGGCACGCGGGGGTCCAGCCGGGAGAGGGCCGAGGCCGTGTGGAACGAGTTCGTCTCCACCCGCAGCACGGGGAGCGAACTCGTCAGCGCGGCGCGGCACAGCCGCTCGATGGAGGGTTCGGGGCTGCTCCCGGAGGT
Organism: Deinococcus terrestris; assembly: GCF_009377345.1. Classification (NCBI taxonomy): domain Bacteria; kingdom Thermotogati; phylum Deinococcota; class Deinococci; order Deinococcales; family Deinococcaceae; genus Deinococcus; species Deinococcus terrestris. The sequence continues at coordinate 55,004 of NZ_WBSL01000004.1, forward strand.
GTACAGCAGTCCCGCGAGCGGCACCCCGCTGAGGTGCGAGAGGGCCGCCGCCATGACCACGTCCTCGCGGTCGCCCGGCGTGACCACCAGCGCCCCGGACGCGAAGAGGCCCGCGTCGGCCATCTTGGGGACGGTGCGGGCGGTGACCACCGTGCTCGTGACCCGGCGCTGGGCCGCCTCGCCCTCATTGAGGATCTCGGCCCCGAGATGCCGGGCCACGTCCAGGGTGCGCGGCGCACTCAGGGCCGGAGACTGCGCGATCACGCCGAGGAGCGGCAACTCGCCGCCCGACAGCACCCGGCTCCGCACCCGCAATTCGGCCAGCAGGCCGCCGAAGTCCAGGCCCAGCGGCGCGAAGTTCAGCACGTACCCCGCGAGGCCCGAGCCGTCCGAGCGGCGGTAATTCTGCGCCGCGATTTCCAGCTCGTCCGCGAGCGCCCCCGCCGTGACCCCGGCGAGGCTGGAAACGAGGACCACGTCGGCCTCCAGGTTGCGGGCGAGACTGGCGTTCAGTGCCCCGGCGTAGGTGTTGCGCTCGTTCAGCGCGAGCCCCTCCGCGATCAGCACGTCGGCCCCGCCCGGTCCCCCGGCAGCCTGCCGCGAGAGGGCGACGACCTCCTCCATCAGGTCCTCTTCCGCCCCCTGGCTGAGCTGCTCCTCGGCGTGCGCGAGGGCAATGGGCGTGGGCGGCTGGAGGTGCGCGAGGGTGCGGGCGAAGTGCACCGAGTCGTCGGTCGCCGTCTCGTGCGTCTGGGCGATGGGCTTGAGAAAGGCGACCCGCAGGCCCTGCCGTTCCAGGGCGCGGGCGAGGCCCAGGGCGGTGCTGCTCAGGCCCACGCCGTTGCGGGTGGGCGCGACGAAGAGGGTATGCATGGAAGGCTCCTTCGGGGGGTGGGGGAGGGTGAAGGCTCGGGGCGGCCCGTCTTCTACGCTACAGGCCCCGCGCGACGAGCTGCGCCGTCTCCCGCGCGATCATCCGTTCCTCGTTCGTGTTCACGACGAGGGCGGGCAGGCTCTCCGGCGTGGTGATGACGCCGCCCTGCCCGCGCACGGCCCTTGCGTTCGCCTCCGCGTCCAAATGGAAGCCCAGCAGCCCCAGCCGCTCCAGGGTGGCCGAGCGCACGGCGGCGCTGTTCTCCCCGATGCCGCCCGTGAAGACCAGCCCGTCCAGGCGTCCCAGGGCCACCGCCATCCCCGCGACCGTTTTGGCGAGGCGGTACACGAAGACCTCCACCGCGAGGCGTGCCCCGGCATGGCCCCGCCCGGCGGCTTCCTCCAGCTCGCGCATGTCGTTGCTCAGCCCCGAGAGGCCCAGCAGCCCGCTCTCCTTGTTCAGCGCCGCCGTGACCTGGGTGAGGCTCAGGCCCGCCTCCCGCGCGATGAAGTCGTGCAGGCCGGGGTCCACGTCGCCGCTGCGGGTGCCCATGACCAGCCCCTCCAGCGGGGTCAGGCCCATGCTGGAGTCGGCGCTGCGTCCGCCCGCGACCGCGCACACGCTCGCCCCGTTGCCCAGGTGCGCGGTGACGAGGTTGAGGTCTTCCAGCGGTCTGTCCAGCATCCTCGCCGCCTCGCCCGCGACGTAGGCGTGACTCGTGCCGTGGAAACCGTAGCGCCGCACCCCGTGCTGGCGGTACCAGCTTTCCGGCACGGCGTAGCGGTAGGCGACCTCCGGCATGGTCTGGTGAAAGGCGGTGTCAAAGACGGCCACATGCGGCACGTCCCCGAAGGCTGCCTGCGCCGCCTCGATCCCCGCAATATTGGCCGGGTTGTGCAGCGGTGCGAGGGGCACGCAGGCCCGCACCGCGTCTAACACCTCCGGCGTGAGGAGGGCCGGGGCGCTGAAGAGGTCGCCGCCGTGAACGACCCGGTGGCCCACTGCGCCCACCTGCTCGCGCAGGTCCAACGCGCCCAGTTCGGCCAGCACCACCCCGAAAGCCTCGGGATAGCCCCCACCGGGCAGCGGCACCGTGACCCGCTCCCCGGCACGGTCCACCCGCACCGAGGCGGCGTCGGTGCCCAGCCGTTCAGCCAGTCCCGCGAGGGGCACGTCGGGGGTGTCTGGCCGCAGCAGCGCGAACTTCAGGCTGCTCGACCCGCAGTTGACGACAAGGGTCCACATGGGGGCATTCTGGCCCAGACCGGCAGGGGGGGGCGTCCCGGCTTCCTTGAGGCTGCGGACTTGAGCCTGCGGAAACTACTCTCACCGCACCCGCGTCACCCGCCGAACCTCCACCTCGCCCTCCACATGCTCCAGCCGCAGCACGGGGGCTGCCGGATAGTCCGGGTACAGCCCCTCGCCCCACTCGACCACGCTGAGGCGACTGCCCGCGACGAGGTCTTCGAGGTCCATCTCGTACAGCTCGGCCACGTCCCGCACTCGGTAGGCGTCCACATGCAGGACCCGCCCGACCGGGGTGGGGTAGACGTGCATCAGGGCGTAGGTGGGGCTGGTCACGCCCTCCGAGAAGCCGTAGGCCTCCACCAGCCCCTGCGTGAGCGTGGTCTTGCCTGCCCCCAACTCGCCTTCCAGAAACAGGACCGAGCCGGACGGCAGCGCGTGGGCGAGGGCGGCCCCCAGCGCCCGCTGCTCGCCTTCACCGCGCAGCAGGCGGGACTCGCCGGGGGTCAGGGGCAACTCCGTCATGGGGGCAGGATAGGGGAGAGGCCCGCTCTCTCAGTCCGACCCGGCCAGCCAGCCGCCCACCCGGTCGTCAATGGCCCCGGCGTTGGGGCCACGGGCCAGCCGCCACACGCCCCCGCCTTCCAGCCGGGCTGCCCAGGCGGCGCGGTCGTCGGTCAGGCGCAGGGTCAGCCCGCCGAGGTCGTCGGCCTGCCCGAGGAGAGCCGCGACTCCCTGCGCGGCGGCGTCGGCCGGACCGTCCACAAGCTGACCGCCCCGCACCCGCCAGGTGTCGTAGGGCAGTTCGGCCCCGGTCGGGTCCGCCGCCTCAGTGGTCGGAGTGCCCCCCAGCAGCCCCGCCGGGAGGGTGAAGGCCGGAACAGCCGGGGTCGCCGGGACAGGCTCTGGCACGGCCAGGGGCGCTTCCGACTCCCCGCCGCCAAAGTCGAACACGTCCAGCAACCCGCTGAGGGCGTCCGCGCCAAAGCTGGCGGTGACCTGTTGGGCGGCCTCGTACTCGGCGTGGGCCTCGGCGAGCAGGGCCTCGGCGTCTGTCAGGGTTTGGGCGTAACGTTCGCGGGCCAGTTCGGACATCGGCCCCAGGCGGCGCTGGGCGCGGAGGGTGTCGGCCAGCCGTCCCAGTTTCTGGGTCGTCTCGCCCGCGAGGTGCCGCACCGTGTCGTACTCGCGCACGACGTGATCGGCGCGGGCGTCGAAGTCCTCGCGCTGCTGGGCGGCCTGGGCCATCCGGCGTTCCAGGGCGCTCCACAGAGCCGCCACGTCCGGCGTCTCGCCGCGTGCCAGAGCCTCACGGGCCGCCGCGAGGCTGGGAGCCAGCTCGGCGGCGGCGCCGGGCACGTCGCGGGCCGCGCGTTCCAGCTCCGCGAGGTCGCGCTGGAGTTCCAGGCGCCGGGCCGCCACCTCGGGCGCCGCCTGAAGGGCGTCGAGGGTGGCGTGCAGGTCGCGCAGCTCGTCGGTGGCGAGGCCGCCGCCGTCCAGGGTCAGGCGGGCCACGTCCAGCGCCAGCCGCGCTTCCTCCAGTGCCGGGCTGGGGGGCAGGGCCGCGAGGCCCCCCTCCAGCGCCGCGAGGTCACCGCGCTGCCGGGCGAGTTCGGCCTCGCGGGCCTCCTCCAGCTCGCGCCGCCAGGTGTCCACGGCGGGCGCGGTCAGGGTTCCGGCCGCCCCCTCGGCGCGGAGGGCCTGCAAGCGGGCCTCCAGCTTGGGGCGGGCGCGGCGCAGCGCCTCCGAATCGCGGGCGAGGTCCGCGAGCTGCCGCGAGGCGTGCTCCTGCTCCAGCGCGAGCACGCGGGCCTGCGCTTCCGGGTCTGCGGGCGCGGGCACCTCGCCGGAGGGCAGGGCCTCCACCACCGATGATTCGAGCAGCCGCCGCAGGGTGAAGGTGATTGACCGCGCCCGCTCGACCTCGGCGGGCTGGAGGACGCCGCCCTTCTGGGCCTCCTCGACCTGGGCGATCAGGCTTTCGAGCCGCCGCACGTCCTTGCCGCCCATGCCCTGCACGCGCCCGAAGGCGGCCCGCAGTTCGGCGAGGTCCTGCGCCTGCGCGACCAGCCCTTCTTCGAGGCGGCGCTCCATCAGCGCGATCAGGTCCTGCCCCTCGCGCATCAGCGGCCCGAGGTCCGAGCCCGCTGCCTGCTGCTGCCGCGCGACCCCCAGGATGCCGCGCAGGCGCTGGGTTTCTGGCCAGTCGAAGTAGAGGGTAAATCTCCGGGCGCCCTCCTCCAGCGTGCTCAGGTCCCCGCCGGAGGACGCGGCGGGGGCACTGGGAGCCGCCTCCATCAGCGCCCCGATGACCTCCGAGACGCGGCGCTTGGCCAGGGCGGCGGGCACCGAGAGTTGCAGCCGCTTGAAGACCTCGCGCTTGAGGATGTCCTCGAGGTCGCCCGGCCCCAGCGTTTCGGGCGTCTTGCCCCGCGCCTGCGCCCCGTCGGCCAGGATGCGTTCCAGGGCGCGGGGCGAGACGAGGTCGCCCAGGAGCCGCACGGGAAGGCGGTGGAGGGGTTCCTGACGGGCGGCGGTGTCGGGGCTCACAGGGCTTCCTCCCACTCCACGGTCTGCGCGGGGGCGAGCGTCGCCTCACGGCGGCCCCCCAGCAACCCGAACTGCACGCACAGGCCCCGGAAGCCGTAGGTCGCCAGCCCCAGCGCGGCGGCCGTGAGCAGCGCCCGGAGGGGCAGCCCAAAGGGCGACGACCAGGGCGAGTAGGCCGGAGCCGCCCGCAGCGCGGCCACCCCGATCAGGTCGCCCAGCCAGCCCACGGCCCCCAGCACCCCCTCCACGAAGGTGGGCAGCAGCAGCAGCGCCAGCGCGGCCGTGATCGCCCGCCAGAAGGGGTTGCGCCCTCCAAAGGCGAGGTTCAGCAGGTACAGCGGCACGGGCGCGAGCAGCGCGAGCAGCAGCAGCCCCGCCCGCAGCCCCCCGCCGAAGGTGCCCGTCGCCGAGAGCGAGGCCCTGTCCACTGCCGGAAGCGAGCCGCGCTCCAGCCCGGCCAGTCCCGAGATCAGGGCCTGCACGCTGTCGGGCCGCAGGCCGCGCCGCTCCTGCGCTGCGCCGAGGTCCGCGAGGTAGACCTCGAAATTGGGCGCCGTGCGCAGGGCCTCGGGCGCTGCCTCCAGCGCCGTGCGGGCGCGGGCGAGTTCCTCGCGGGCCGTGACCGGGTCACCGTGGCCGCTGGCACTCAGGGCACGGCCCAGGGCGGCGTAGGCGCGGCCCACGGCATCCACGCTGGAGGGTGCAGCGGTGGCGGGCGCAGGGCTTTCCGCCGGAACGGGAGGCTCCGTCGGAGTGGGTGCTGGAGTCGAGGCCGGATCGCTCGGCTCTGGCGTGCTGGGTGCGGGGGCCGTCAGCGCCGGAGGGGTCGCCAGCGCCTGCGTCAGCTCAGTACCGCCCTGCCGGAGGGCCGCCAGCGAGGCCGTCAGGCCCGCCCGGTCCCCGGCGGTGAGCTGGGTCAGCGCTTCCGTGAACTGCCCGGCCCGCAGGCTTCCGGCCCCAGCCTCCTGCACGGTGGTAAACCAGCCTGCCGCCCGCGCCAGCGCGAGGTAGGAGGCCGTGGTGCGCTCGGGCCGGGCCTCGTTCAGCGCGGCGCGGACCTTGGCGGCCGCGGCCCGTTGCAGCCGCCACGCGACCCGCTCGGCCCGGCCCGCCCCGGCGTCGCTTCGCAGGGCCTGACTTGCGGCGGCGCTCAGGCCGAATTCTTGGCCCAGCAGCCGCACCTGGGCCGCGCCGGGGGGGGTGCCCTCGCCCAGACCATTCAGCGTCTGGGTGTACAGCGCTCCCCGCGCCAGTCCCCGCGCGAGCAGCACCTGGGCCTGGAGGTCGGCCGGGGTGCGGGCCAGCGCGGCGCGGGCCTGCCCCAGCGCTCCCTCCAGCCCCTCCACCATCGGGGGGTTGCCCAGGGTGGGGGCCAGGCGGTTCAGGGCGGCCCCGGCCCGGTCGAGTTGCGCCAGGGCACGCTCGGCGCTCTGCGGACGGGCAGCCGCTGCCGCGTCGAGGCTGCCCACCAACTCGCGGTAGGCGGCGAGGTCCTGGGCAGAGGCGCCCCCCATGCCCAGCAGGGCGGCCAGCAGTACGGCCCGCCTCATGCGGCGGCTCCGGCCTCGACCTGACCAAGTTCAGCGAGCAGCCGCCCGATGTTAACCCCGGCCCCGGCGACGACCGCCACGCAGTAGCCCCCCAGCGGGCGCATGCAGACGGTGCGGTCGCCCATATCGGCCGACATCAGCCGCAGCGAGCGGGCCTGAAACAGCATGGCGGTCGCGGCCACCACGCCGCCCAGCCCGCCGCCCCCGCGCAGCGCCCGCTCGCGCAGAACCTCGCCGTTGGCGCGGCAGACCAGCACGCCCTGCACCCCCTGAAGTCGCCCGAGGTCCTGAATCAGGGCCTCCTGCCCCCCCGGCGTGTCCAGCGCGTAGGTGCGCCCGCCCGCTGGGGCGGCGTACTCGGGGTCGTCGAATTCGAAATCGTCGGCGCTGAGGCTGGTCTCCACAGTGTCCTCCCAGGCGGGTGCGGTCCAGGCCTGCTCGGGGCTGTTCTCGTCCCAGGCGGCGGCGGGCGGCAGGAAGAGGGTGGGCGCCTTGGGATAGCGGGCCTGCACCTCGGCGGCGAGGGCCTGAAGCTCGGCGCGGGCACGTTCGGGGGGCAGCAGCCCGGAGAGCCGCGCGAGGAGGGGGCCGCGCAGCACCTGCTGCATCTGCGCCGCCGTCACGGTGTCGGGGCTGAGGCCGCTCTCGCGCAGGGAGGCCCGCAGCATGGTGTCGGCGGCCCGGTCGGACACGATGCCGGACAGAGCACGCACGATAAGGGTGTACACGGCATTGGTCATAAGAACCTGCCGGGAGTGTAGGCGGGGGGGGCTTACACTTTTCTTCTTCGTGCCCGCGCCCCGGCTCACGGTCCCCGGCCCGCGCCGCCCTCTAGACTGCCCCGCATGACCCTCACCCTTTCCGAGCGCCTCAGCCGCGAACTCGCGGGCCTGCGCGAGCAGGGCCTGCTGATCTCGCCCCGCGTCCTCGAGACCGCCAACCGCGCCCGCACCCGCGTGGACGGCCGGGACGTGGTGAACCTCGCCTCCAACAACTACCTCGGCTTTGCCGACCACCCCGAGATCAAGGCCCGCGCGGGGGAGTACCTGCGCGAGTGGGGCGCCGGGGCCGGGGCCGTGCGGACCATCGCCGGAACGCTGACCATCCACGAGGACTTCGAGCGCCAGCTTGCCGAGTTCAAGCACACCGGCAGTGCCCTGGTGCTCCAGAGCGGCTTCACCACCAACCAGGGCGTGCTGGGCACCCTGCTCCAGCCCGGCGACCTGGTGGTCAGCGACGAGTTGAACCACGCCAGCATCATCGACGGGCTGCGGCTGACCAAGGCCACCAAGAAGATCTACAAGCACGCCGACCCCGACGACCTCGACCGGGTGCTGGCGGAGAACGACACCGACGGCCTGAAGCTGGTCGTGACCGACGGCGTGTTCAGCATGGACGGCGACATCGCGCCCCTCGACCGATTGATCGAGGTGGCCCGCAAGCACGGCGCTGTCACCTACGTGGACGACGCGCACGGCTCAGGCGTGCTGGGCGAGGCTGGACGCGGGACGGTGCACCACTTCGGCTACGAGCACGCGGACGACGTGATTCAGGTCGGCACGCTCAGCAAGGCCTGGGGCGTCGTGGGCGGCTACGCGGCGGGGCACGCGGACCTGCGGCAACTCCTGATCAACCGGGCGCGGCCCTACCTCTTTTCCACCGCGCATCCGCCCGCCGTCGTGGGCGCCCTCTCGGCGGCGCTGGACCTCGTGCAGCGCGACCCCGCCTTCATGGAGCGGCTGTGGGACAACACCCGCTTCTTCAAGGCCGAACTCGCCCGGCTGGGCTTCGACACGATGGGCAGCCAGACGCCCATCACGCCCGTGCTGTTCGGAGAGCCGGAAGCCGCCTTCGAGGCCAGCCGCCGCCTCCTCGACGAGGGCGTGTTCGCGGTCGGCCTGGGCTTTCCGACCGTGCCGCGCGGTCAGGCCCGTATCCGCAACATCGTGACCGCCGAGCACACGCGGGACGACCTAGAGCACGCGCTCGCGGCCTATGAACGGGTGGGACGGGCGCTGGGCGTCATCGGCGGTTGACCGAATACCGCGTTCGGGCGGCGGTGGACTTCGCTGCTCTTGGAGGGCTCCGCGAGGCAGCCTGGGGTGGGCGGGACGACGGCAGCGGGTGGCCGGGCATCCTCGCCCGCAGCCTGACCTGGGTGACCGCGCACGACCGCGAACGCCTCGTCGGCTTCGTCAACGTGGCCTGGGACGGCGGCTCACACGCCTTCCTGCTGGACACGACCGTTCACCCGGACGTTCAGCGGCGGGGCATCGGGAGCGGGCTGGTGTGGGAAGCGGTGCAGGCGGCCTGTGTGGAGGGTGCCCACTGGTTGCACGTGGACTTCGAGCCTCACCTGGCAGAGTTCTACGCGGCCTGCGGCTTCCGGCCCACGGCGGCGGGGCTCCTGCGGCTGGCCTGAAGTCCCGCCCCACTCCCCCTATCATCCCCCCATGACGAGTTCCCGCCCGCCCGTGGGTGACAAGCAGGACCGGGGGCGCGAGGTGCAGGCGATGTTCGCCTCCATCGCGCCCCGCTACGACCTTCTCAACCGCGTGCTGAGCCTCGGCGTGGACCGCGCGTGGCGGCGGGAGGCGGCGCGGGAGGCGCTGGCCCTCTCGCCCCGGCGCATCCTCGACGTGGCGACCGGAACCGGCGACTTCGCGCTGGAGCTCAAGGCCCGTGCCCCGCACGCCGAGGTCGTGGGCAGCGACTTCGTGCCCGAGATGCTGGACATCGCCCGCGAGAAGGCCAGGGGTCGGCATCTGGAAGTGCGGCTGGAGGAGGGCGACGCGCTGAACCTGCCCTATCCCGACGGGTCCTTCGACGCCGTGACCTGCGCGTTCGGCTTTCGCAACTTCGCCGACTACGCGCGGGGCCTCTCCGAGATGTGGCGGGTTCTCGCGCCGGGCGGACGGCTGGTGATCCTGGAGTTTCCGCCGCCCCGCCCCGGCCTCTTCGGGGCGCTGTTCCGCTTCTACTTCCGGCAGATTCTCCCGCGCGTGGGGGCGCTCATCAGCGGCAACGCGGGCGCCTACACCTACCTCCCCGAGAGCGTGCTCGCCTTTCCCGACCCGGAGCGCCTCGCGGGGCTGATGCACGCGACGGGCTTCCGCACCCGCTTTCGCCTGCTGACCTTCGGCATCGCGGCGATTCATGTGGGGGACAAGGGGTAAGGGACCGCTGGCCCGTGGCGTGTGGCGCGGGGAACGGCCCCTCTGTATGCCACACGCCACACGCAGCAGGCCACAAAAAAAGGCCCCCGCGTGGGGAGCCTCCTTGACTTGCTGATCCTCAGACGGCCAAGACCTGACGGCCGTTGTACGCGCCGCAGCTCGGGCAGATGTGGTGCTGGAGCTTCTTGGCGTGGCACTGGGGGCACTCGACGAGGTTGGGGGCGACGAGCGCGTGGTGGCTGCGGCGCATGTCGCGCTTGCTCTTGCTGGTCTTCTTCTTAGGGACGGGATGCTTCGCCATGATGTTTCTCCTCGCTCTCGCCGCTCGGCGCTGGGGGGACTGGGGGACGCGCCGGGGCCATCTTCTCGGCCGGGCCAGGCCGGGGGCGCGGGCCGGACGCGAGACAACAGCCGGGAGTATAGCACGCGCTCTGACAGATGGGAGAGGGCCGCGTTAGCATGGCGGCAAGGTGCATGAACTCGTCCTCCCCGAAGTCACCCTGCAAGCGGGCCTGCGGTGGCTCGATCTGCTGGGCATCCTGGCCTTCAGCCTGTCGGGGGCGCTGCTGGCGGTGCGCAAACGCTTTGACCTGTTCGGGGTGCTCGTGCTGGGCTGCGTGACGGCGGTGGGCGGCGGCGCCATCCGCGATACGCTGACCGGGCAGGCCCTCCCCGTGTTCCTGCGCGACGAAACCTACCTGTGGGTGGCGATTGCCGGGGCCGTGATCGCCTTCGCCTTCGGGGAGCGGCTGGCCCGCTTCGAAAAGGCGCTGAGCGTGTTCGACTCGGTCGGGCTGGCCCTCTTCGCCGCGTCGGGAGCGCTGGGGGCCATTGCCGCCGGGTTAGGGCCGCTGGGGGTGATTTTCGCGGGGGCGCTTAGCGGGGTGGGCGGCGGCATCATCCGCGACCTGATCGCCAACGAGGTCCCCGAGGTGATGTACCGCCGCGACCAGCTCTACGCCACTGCTGCCGCCGCCGGAGCCCTCACCGTGTACCTGCTTCACCCGCACCTCACGCCCTTCCAGGCCCAGCTCGGCGGCGCGGCCACGGTCCTGCTGCTGCGCTACCTCTCGCGCCGGGGCTGGGTGCGGTTGCCGGTGCGGCGGTTGCCGGAGGGGTGAGGGGCGGCCAGCTTCCAGCCGCCAGCAACCAGCTCACGGGGCCAGGGCCGAAGCGCCGGGAGACTGGCGACTGGCCGCTGGAAGCTGGCGACTCGGCTTCCCCATGCCCTACACTGCCCCTACCATGTCTACACAAGCCGACCGGCCCGCCGGATTCCGCACCCGTGCCGTCCACGCGGGACACGGCCTCGACCCCGTGACGGGCGCCCACGCGGTGCCCATCTACGCGACCTCGACCTTCGGCTACGGCACCGCCGAGCGCGGGGGGCGGCTTTTCGCGGGCGAGGAAAGCGGCTACTTCTATTCCCGCCTCTCCAACCCCACGGTGACTGCCTTCGAGGAAAAGGTCGCCAGCCTGGAAGGGGCGGAGGCCGCCGTCGCCTTTGGCAGCGGCATGGGCGCAGCGAGTGCCATCGCACTAACGCTGCTGCGGACCGGGGACGAAGTGGCCTTCGTCGGTCCCCTCTACGGTGGCACCGAGGGGCTGCTGCGCGACATCCTCGGCAATTTCGGGGTGACCGTTCACGAGGCGGCGGACGTGGAGGCGCTGCGCGAAGTGGTGACGGAGCGCACCCGGCTGGTCTGGCTGGAGACGCCCACCAACCCCACGGTGGGGATCGTGGACCTCGCGGCGGCCTCGGCGGTCGCGCACGCGGCGGGGGCGCTCGTCGTGGTGGACAACACCTTCGCCACCCCGTACCTGACGCGTCCGCTGGAGCACGGCGCCGACCTCGTGATGCACTCGGCCACCAAGTACCTCGGCGGGCACGGGGACGTGGTGGCGGGCGTGGTCGTGGGGTCGGCGGACCTCGTGACCGAGCTGCGGCTGCACGGGCTGCGGCACGTCGGTTCAGTGCTCGGCCCCTTTGAGGCGTACCTGCTGCTGCGCGGCCTCAAGACCCTGCCGCTGCGAATGGAAGCCCACTGCCAGGGCGCGATGGCACTCGCGCGGGCATTGGAGGGTCACCCGGCCTTGAAGGCCCTGCATTACCCCGGCCTCCCCTCCCACCCCGGTCACGCGGTCGCGGCGCGGCAGATGCGCTCGTTCGGGGGCCTGCTCAGCCTGGACCTCGGCACCCAGGAGGCCGCCTTCACTTTCCTGAATAATCTGCGCCTCTTCACCCAGGCCGTCAGCCTCGGGGACGTGGAGAGCCTGTCGTGCCACCCCGCGAGCACCACCCACCAACTGCTGGGCGAGGAAACGCTGATGCGCCAGGGCGTCACGCCGGGGCTGGTGCGCCTCTCGGTGGGCATCGAGGACGAGGCCGACCTGATCGCGGATGTGCTGGGCGCCCTGGAGCGGGTGCCGGTGGGCGCGGGAGACTGAAGGCCGGGAGGAGCATTCGGCAGCATCGCCTACCGTCCCGGCGGCGTGGGGCAGGGTAGAACCCGGCCATGATTCAGCCCGAGCGGGTGGAGTGGTTGCGGCCGGGAGAGCCGGGGCGGGGCGGCTTCGTGCTGCTGTGGGTGCAGTCCAGCGTGCGGACGGTGGGCAACCACGCCCTCGAATACGCAGTGGGGGAGGCCCGGCGCCTCGGCGTGCCCCTCGCCGCCGTCTTCGCCCTGAACCCCGCCTACCCCGAGGCGAACGCCCGGCACTTCCAGTACCTGCTGGAGGGGCTGCGCGACCTGAGGGCCGGGCTGTCGACGCGGGGGATTCCCCTCTCCGTCCGCCTAGGGGACCCGCCGGAGGAGGTCGCTAAGGCCGCGCGGGGGGCCAGTCTCGTCGTGACCGACCGGGGGTACCTGCGCCCTGGCCGCCAGTGGCGGGCGAGCCTCGCGGAGCGGCTGGAGGTCCCCTTCGTGCAGGTCGAGTCCGACGCGGTGGTGCCCGTCCGCCTCGTCTCGAACCGGCAGGAGGTGGGGGCGCGGACCCTGCGGCCCAAGCTGCACCGCGTGCTGGAGCGCTTTCTGGTGCCGGTGGAGGTGCAGGAGGGTGGGGTGGGCCACCCCGACTGGGACCCCGGCCTGGACGTGTCTGACCCCGCGCTGACCGTGCGGGCGCTGGGCGTGGACAACAGCGTGCCCCCCGGCGAGGAGGAGGGCGGCGAGGCGAAGGCCCTCGCGCGGCTGGAGCACTTCGTCACCCGGTTGCTGCCGGGCTACGACTCCGGGCGGCGTGACCCCAACGTGGACGGGGGCAGCCGCCTGAGCGCCTACCTGCACTACGGGCACCTCTCGCCCCTGACGGCGGCTCTTGCCGCGCGGGAACATTCGGACGGCGGTCCCGGCCTCGACACCTTTCTGGAGGAGATGATCGTGCGGCGCGAACTCAGCTTCAACTTCTGCGAGTTCAACCCCGACTACGACCGCTACGAGGGCCTGCCGAAGTGGGCACGTGAGAACCTGGAGGCCCACGCCGCAGACCCCCGCCCGCACCTCTACACCCGCGAGGAGTTGGACGCGGCGCAGACCCATGACCCCTACTGGAACGCCGCGCATACCGAGATGGTCCGCACCGGCCGAATGCACAACGCCATGCGGATGTACTGGGGCAAAAAGATTCTGGAGTGGAGCGCGACCCCGCAGGCGGCCTACGCCACGACCCTCTGGCTGAACAACCGCTACCAGCTCGACGGCCGCGACGCGAACTCCTACGCCAGCGTGGGCTGGATTTTCGGCCTGCACGACCGCCCCTGGGCACGCCGCCCGATCTTCGGCACAGTGCGCTACCTAGCCGCGAGTGGCCTGAACCGCAAGTTCGACGCCGACGCCTACGCCCGGCGCTGGACGGGTTTGTCCTGAAGTGCTGTCATCCTTGACCTTGTGAGCCAGACTCCCAAGGGTTGGAATCCAGCCTTCGCCGCCCTGATCGATTTCCTTGTGCTGTGCTTCGCTGTCAGCCTGTTCTACTTCACGCCACGGAATTCGTGTGGGCAGATACTGGGCGGCATAAAGGAGAGGGCGCTCTTCACCTTCTCCCTGAGCGTCATGTCGTTCGTCGTCGCCTACTTCTCCACTCAGTTCACCTTCTGGGCCGCGTTGGGGGTTTCCCTGCTACTGGCGGCGGCTTTCCTCATCTTCACGGCCCCGTTTTTCTGCTGATCCTGGCAACGCGCGGTCGTCGGTGGACGGTGGAACCTCGAAGTTGCCCTCCCAGTGAGTGAGGTGTGTAAAGCACTCACCGGGAGGGGAGGTGCTATGCTCGGCCCGAACCGCGGGTGTCCGGTTCCCCTGACTGAGGGCAAACAGCGACAGGGCAGCGCAAGGTCTGCTCCCTCCCTGGGGGCAGAAGACGAGGTGGAGGTCAGCGAGTTTCTGCGGATGCCTCCAGGCCCCAGCACGGGCCTACCCGACCGCTTACGCGGTGAAGCGCGGCGATAAGCTTCTGCGGCGACGCAGGGATAAGGCCGCGCGGTGCATTCAAATCCAACCCAGACACTGCCCGCCCTGGCCCGAGTGCCGGGCGCGGGAGAGGAGTTCCCATGTGCGGAATCGTCGGATACATCGGCAGCAGGCAGGCGCAGGACGTGCTCATCTCTGGCCTCGCCAAGCTGGAATATCGCGGCTACGACAGCGCAGGCGTGGCGGTCGCGGACGGCGGCCAGATTGAAGTGAAGAAGAAGGCCGGGAAGCTCGCCAACCTCAGCGGGGAGCTGGAGCACTCGCCGCTGCCGGGCACCCTGGGCATCGGGCACACCCGCTGGGCCACCCACGGCCTGCCCAACGACACGAACGCGCACCCCCACGCCACCGAGGACGGGCGCACCGTGATCATCCACAACGGGATCATCGAGAACTACCTGTCCCTCAAGGCAGGCCTGATCGAGCGCGGCCACACCTTCAAGAGCGAGACGGACTCGGAAGTCTTGGCCCACCTGATCGAGGAAGCCTACACGGGCGACCTCGAAGCGGCGGTGCGGACGGCCCTCTCGCAGGTGCGCGGGGCCTACGGCATCGTGGTGACGCACGTGGACCACCGCGAGATCGTCGCGGCCCGGACCGTCAGCCCGCTGGTCATGGGCGTGGGCGAGGGCGAGATGTTCCTCGCGTCGGACGTGCCCGCGCTGCTGCCCTACACCCGCAACATGGTCTTCCTGCACGACGGCGACATGGTCGTGCTGCACGACGACGGCTACCGGGTCACCGACCTGACGGGCAACCCCCAGGAGCGCCCCATCGACCGCATCGACTGGGACGCCGAGGCCGCCGAGAAGGGAGGCTTCGACACCTACATGCTCAAGGAGATCTACGAGCAGCCCACGGCGCTGACGAACACCCTGATCGGCCGCCTGCACGACGACACGGGCGAGGTGAACCTCGACATCGGCCTTGATCCCCAGAGCTTCAAGCGCATCTCGATCATCGCCTGCGGCACCGCGTACTACGCCGGGCTGGTGGGCGAGTACCTGATCGAGCAGCTCGCCCGCATCCCCGTCGAGGTGGACGTGGCCTCCGAGTACCGCTACCGCAATCCGCTGGTCAGCGAGAACACCCTTGCCATCGTGGTGAGCCAGTCGGGGGAGACGATTGACACCCTTGAAGCCCTGCGCGAGGCCAAGAAGGGCGGCGCCAAGACCCTCGGTGTCATCAACGCCAAAGGCTCCTCCATGACCCGCGAACTTGACGACACGCTGTACATTCACGCCGGGCCGGAAATCGGGGTGGCGAGCACCAAGGCGTACACGTCGATGGTGGGCGCCTTCGTGATGCTCGCGCTGTGGCTGGGCCGTGCCCGTGGCACCCTGAGCGACACCCAGGCGAAGGACCTGCTGCACGCGACCCGCGAGTTGCCGCGCTTGGTGGAAGAAGCGCTGAACCCCGCCCGCGTCGCCGAGATCAAGCGGGTGGCCGAGAAGTACGCGCAGGCCCGCGATTACCTCTTCCTGGGGCGCGGCGTGAACGCGCCCACCGCCTTCGAGGGGGCGCTGAAGCTCAAGGAGATCAGCTACATCCACGCTGAGGGCTACGCGGCGGGCGAGATGAAGCACGGCCCCATCGCATTGATCGACGCGAACCTGCCCGTTGTGGTGGTGGCGACCGAGAGTCACCTGCTCGAAAAGACCATCTCCAACGTGCAGGAGGTCCGCGCCCGCTCCGGCAAGGTGATCGCGCTGCTCAGCGACGGCGATACCGAGAACGCCCAGCACGCCGACGACGTGCTGTACGTGCCCCGCGCCCACGAGATGGTCAGCCCCGTCGTGAACGCGGTGGCCCTGCAGCTGCTAAGCTACTTCACGGCAAGCTACCTGGGCAAGGACGTGGACAAGCCGCGCAACCTCGCCAAGAGCGTCACGGTGGAATAGCTCCAGCGCGACAGGCAGATCGCCCTGCGGTCCGCGACATCCGGTCAGGGGTCGACTTCCCGGTGGTGTTCATCACAGCGCCACCACGGGAGCCGACCCCTCACGCCCAGGACCGAAGGGGCCATCCGGCGCTCTAGCGGTAGGTGGGCGCTTTCACGCTGTTGGAGACGGTCATCTTCACGTACATGCCGTTCTGGGCATGCCGCCCGACGCGGCACAGGATCAGGTAGGTGCCCGGCCGGTTCGCCACGAAGCGGGTCGCCGCCGCCGCCCCGCCGGGCGCGATCACGCTGGTCGCCGCGTTCGGGAAGGCGAGGCGTACCTTGCTGAAGTCGGTGGGCACCGCCGTCCCCGCGACCACGGCGAAGTCGTGCGGCATCTTCCCGGCGTTGCTGAGGCTGACCTCCACGGTCCAGCCCAGTGGCACGGTGAGCGTCTTCTCGCCTTTGGCGTCGCCGTTGTAGTTCAGGCCGCCATTGTGGCCCGCGTGCCCCGCGACAAACGCCACCTGCACCGTCTTGCTCGCCGACCGCGAGGTCACGGTGGGCGGGGCAGAAGTGGTGCCCGACGACTGCGCGAGGGCGGGAGCGAGGGCCGTCAGGAGCACGGCGGACAGTGCGAGTCGGTTCATGGTCTTCCCCCTGGCCGCCTGGCAGCGCCAGTGTCCCGCGCCGGACCCACCGCACGGCGGGCACGAGGTGAAGGAAGCTGAGGGCAGGCGGCTCGGGTTCACCGTACAGGGGCCGCCGCCGGGCGGGAATGCCCGGATGGGACGGCGGCATGTCTGTTTTGCCGGTCAGCGGCTGAGGTCGTAGCCCGGCTCGCCCTCCTTTTTAACTGGGCGAGGATTGTCCCCAGTCAGAGCCGCAGCGTGATCGTATAGGTTCCACCCACGCTTCAGGCGTAGGGCGGGAAGCACTTCTCCGTCCCACTCGGGGAAGTACTCCCGGAGACGGGAGGACGCTGAGATAGTGACACGCTTGGATTCCATATCTGCCGGGCTGAAGATCAGCCACTGGCGGTTGCGGGCCGCCTGACCCACCTCGTCGGGGTCGAAGCGGGCATCACCGTCGCGGTCCACGAAGGCCACGACCTGATAGACGCCCAGCACGTCGGGCACCGGGGGCAAGTCCATTCCAAACGTCCAGGTGCCGTCCGACTGCCGCACCGCCGTCTGCTCGTAGCGGCTTTCATTCTTGAAAGCGTCGGGCAGCCCTATCCCGACGAGTGCGAGACGGGGCTTTTCCGCCCAAGTCTCCGACACAGTGCCGCTGAGGTCATGTGCCTCTGGAGGCCGCGCCTCCCGCGACCCGCAGGCAGCGAGCAGGAGGGCGACGGGCAGCAAGAGGGAGAGGCGGCGCATGGCCCCAGCGTAGGCCGCGCACCGCCCTTCTCCGTGAGAGGGCCGGGGAGCGACCTCCTCCCGGCCTCCCCCGTTACTTGCCCTGCTGCGCCAGCCGCAGGAAATAGGCGCTGCTCTTGTCGTTCGGGTCCAGCGCCACCGCCTGCCCGTAAGCCTGCGTCGCGCCCGCATAGTTCTTGGCCTCGTAGCGCACGCGGCCCAGCCACGCCCAAGCCTTCGCGTAGCGGGGGTTCAGGCGGGTCGCTTCCAGGAATCCGGCCTCGGCCCCGGCACGGTCGCCCGCCGTGTACCGGGTGTAGGCGGTGCGAAAGGTCTGCACGGCCCCCAGCCCGAACTGCTCGCCCTCCTGCGCGAGCGCGAGGTTGTAACGGTCGCTCGCCGTCGCGCCGGGCAGGGCCACCGCCCCCTGGTAGGCGGCGCGGGCGGCCCCCGCATCTCCAAGCTCCAGCGCCAGCCGCCCGGCCTCCCGCCACGCTTCCGCGAAATTGGGGGCGCTGCGGGCCGCCTCCTGAAATCCGGCGAGGGCCTGAGTCTTGCGGCCTGCCTCCAGCTCGCCGTAGGCCCGGCTGAACGCACGGGTGGCGGCAGGGCCATAGCGCGACGCACTGGCCGCCAGCCCCCGGAAATAGGTCAGGGTGCGGTCGCCGGGCGCGAGTTGCAGCGCCCGGTCGTAGAGGGTCTGGGCCCCGGCGTAGTTGCCCGACTCCAGCGCGGTGCGGGCCGCCCACGTCGCGCAGGGGACGCTGGTGGGGTCAAGTTGCAAACATGCTGCGAAGGAAGCCGCCGCCTGACTGGGCTGGTTGCGAGTGTAGGCCGCATACCCCAGGTTGTACTGGGCGGTCGCCGCCTGCCGGGCGTCGGCGCTGCCGGGGCTGGCGGGCGCGACGCGGAAGAGGGCCTGCCAGCTCAACTCGGCCTGACGCCAGAAGCCGACCTCGGTGTAGAGCTGGGCGCGGAGGCGCAGGGCGTCCGCGTTGCCGGGGTCCAGGGTCACCGCCGCCTCCGTCGCGTCCACCGCCGAGCGCCACAGCGCCTGGTCGATGCTGGCGCTGCCCGCCGGATAGGTGCGCCGGGCCTCGTCCGCGAGGCGGCGGGCCTCGGCGGTGGCCTGGGCCGCACTCGCGAAGGCAGGCGCGGTCGCGGCGGGCTGAGCGGGTGCCGTCTGGGTCGTCGTCTGAGCAGTGGCAGGTGCGGCGAGCAGCAGGGTGCCGAGCAGCAGCAGGGAACGGGTGGACATGGGACCTCCTTGGGGGCAAAGCAAACGGAAAGGGCCGGAAACGTCCTCCCGATGCTGGGCAGCGGGTATGGCCGCTGCGTGAGAGGGGCCTCAAGGCCCGCCCCCGGCGTGGGACGCTGCCCCCGAAGGTGCCCGCGTGCCGGGGCAGGCTCACCGGCCTCTGGTAAAACGGAAGCATTGTGAAGGCCACTGACGCCCCGCCCCGCATCTACCCCATCCGTCTGTACGGCGACCCCGTGCTGCGCCGCAAGGCAAAGCCCGTGCAACCGGGCGACACCCTGACCGTCCCCGGCTTCGGTCCGCAGACTGTCCGCGAGGTGGCGAACACCATGCTGGAGACGATGTTCGAGGCGCGGGGGGTGGGCCTCGCCGCCCCGCAGGTGGGCCTCTCCGTGCGGCTGTTCGTGGCGGTCGAGTACGAGGACGACGAGGAAGAAAACGAGGGCGGCGACAAGCCCCTGAAGTCCCGAGTCCTGCGCGAGTTCGTGATGCTCAATCCGGTCCTCACTGTCACCGACAAGAAAAAGGACCGCGCCTACCAGGAAGGCTGCCTGAGCATTCCCGGCATCTACGAGGAAGGCGTCGCCCGCGCCCGAGGGGTCCAGGTGCGCTACACCGACCTCGATGGCCAGGAGCGGACCCTGGAAGCAGACGACTACCTCGCCCGCGTCTTCCAGCACGAGACGGACCATCTCGACGGCGTCTTCTTCCTCGACCGCCTGCCCCCCGAGGTCACCGAGGACTACCGCAAGGAACTTGCGGCCATGCAGCGCAAGTCCAAGCAGTTCCTCGCGGAGCTGGCCGAGGTGCAAAAGGCGCAGCGGGAGAGCCGAGAGTGACGTTCACGCCCCGCGTGGCCTTCTTCGGCTCGCCCGCCTTCGCCGTGCCCGTCTTGGACGCGATCCGCGAGCGCTTCGAGGTCGTGCTGGTGGTCACGCAGCCCGACAAGCCCGTGGGCCGGGGCCTGAAGCTCACGCCGCCCCCGGTCGCCGCCCGCGCCGCCGAGGTGGGCCTGCCCCTCGCCCAGCCCCGCAAGCTGCGCGGCAACGCCAGTTTCGAGGCCCGCTTGCGCGACTCCGGTGCGGACGTGGCCGTCACCTGCGCCTACGGCAAGATTCTGCCGGGGCCGCTGCTGGCCGTGCCCCGGCACGGCTTCCTGAACACCCACACCAGCCTGCTGCCCAAGTACCGGGGCGCCGCGCCGATCCAGTGGGCCTTGATTGGGGGCGAGACGGTCACGGGCACGACCATCATGCAGACCGACGAGGGGCTGGACACCGGGCCGATCCTGTTGCAGGAGGAGCTGCCCATCGCCCCCCAGTGGACCAGTCTGGAGCTGTCGGACGCGCTGAGTGTCCAGGCTGCCCGCCTGATCGTGGAGGCCCTGTCGCGCCTGCCCGACCTGACCCCCGTTCCGCAGGACGACGCGCGGGCCACCCATGCCCCGCTGCTTACCAAGGAGGACGGGTTCGTGCGCTGGGCCGACCCCGCGCGAGCGGTCGTCGACCGTTACCGGGGCGTGGCCGCGTGGCCGCAGACGACGGCCTTTCTGGGGGGAGCGCGGTTGAAGCTCTCGGGCCTGACGATCACGGAGGGGCAGGGCCAGCCCGGCGAGGTGCTGGGCGTGGACGCTGATGGTCTGACCGTCGCGTGCGGCGAGGGGGCCGTGCGGGTGGCGACCGTGCAGCCCGAGGCCCGCAAGGCCCAGCCCGCCCCCGTGTGGGCCTCGGGCGCGGGGGTGGGCCGGGGCACCCAGTTCGACCTCTGGGAACCTGTGGCCGACCCAGGGCGTACCGGGTAGCGTGAATCCCGCCTTTCCCCTCACGCTGGAATTCAAGTTCAGCCTGCTGACCGAACTGCGCGTGACCGACGCCGAGGGCCGACTGGTGGCGGTCGTCAAGGAGAAGTTTTTCAGCGTGCGCGACGAGGTGCGCGTCTACAGCGACGAGACGCGGCAGGTGCAGACGCACGGCATCCGGGCGCAGGGGCGGATGGCCGGGGCGCTCGACTGGCGGGCGCGGCGGCTGATCCGGCGGCTGGACGGCACCCCGGTGGGTGCCTTGCAGGCCCACGGCGTCCGGACCCTCTGGGGCGCGAGCTACGAGCTCTACGGCGCGGAGGATGACCTCGCCTTCACCATGCGCGACGACCACCCCTGGATGAGCGTAGTGGAGGGCGTGATCGGCGCGGTGCCCCTGGTGGGCGACCTCGTGGCGGCGGGCTTCGACTACCTCGTCAACCCGACCTACACCGTGAGCGACGCTGCTGGAGAACCTGCTTTCCGCGTCCGCAAGCGCCGCAGCCTCTTCTCGCGCCGCTTCGAGGTCGAGGCGCTGCGCCCGGCCCGCCCCGAGGAGGGCGAACTCGTCACGCTGGGCCTGATTCAACTCGTGCTGCGCGAGCGGGAACGGGGCTGAAGGTCAGGACTTCGCGGGCTTCTCGCTGAAACTGGGCACGTTGTTCCCATAGACGGCAAAGGCGTCGCAACGCTCGCGCAGCACGCAGGCCGGGCACTTCGGGCGGGTCCACGTGCAGACGCGCTGGCCGTGGCGCAGCAGGTTGACGTGCAGTTCGTAGAGGTGCGGCGGGTCGGGCGGCAGCAGCGTGAGGAGTGCCCGGTGCGCCGCCTGCTCGCCCATCCGGGGAATCGTGCCCACGCGGGTGTTGATGCGGTGGACGTGCGTATCCACCGGAAAGACGGGCCGCGCGTAGTTGAACAGCAGCACGAGCGACGCGGTCTTGACCCCCACGCCGGGCAGGTCGGTCAGCCATTTCAGGGCGTCCTTGACGGGCAGTTCGGCCAGAAAGTCGAGGTCGTACCCGCCCCGCTGTTCCCGGATGGCCCGCAGGGTGGCCTGGATACGCGGGGCCTTGCTCTCGGGGTAGTTGCTGCGCCGAATGGCGTGGGCGACGGCTTCGGTCGGGGCCTCTATGATCGCGTCCCAGTCTCCCAGGGTGAGCAGTTCCTGATAGGCCGCCTCCTCGTCCTGATGGGTGGTGCGCTGGGAGAGGATGGTGCTGATCAGCTCGTGCATGGGGGCACGCCGGGGGACGAGCGGGCGCTCGCCGTACTCGGTCCGAAGCAGGCCGGACATCCACTCCAGCAGTTCGGCCCGCTCCCGGGGAGGGCGGGCCGCGTTGAGGGTAGGCTCAGTCACGGGCGGCGCTGGAGCGGTCGGCGCCCTCGCCCCCGGCCTCATCCCGGCCCCCCTCGGCAGGTTGGTCCTTGTCGGCGGGGTCGGTGCCGGGGTTCTCGCCCCGCGCCTCATTGGGGATGGCGTGGCTTTGGCCCTCGGCGGGCGAGGTCTGGGCGGGGTCGTAGCCCTTCTTCTGGGTGTCGTCGGTCATGGCCTCAGCCTGCGCCCCGCTCCGCATGGCCGGGCGAGACGGGGGTAAAGGCGGATTTAGAGCATTTGCTATAGGAATGCGGTGGTGTCCCGCATTCGTTAGCCGGGCAGAGCGAGCGAATTCAAGGAGAGCGTTGGGCGCTTGGGAGACACCTGGGGCGCTGTTCCCCAGGGGCCGTAACTCGGTCAAATGCTCTAGGGCGGTGCCGGAGTGGGCAGCGCCCATCGTGTCTCCCATCCACCCCTGCTCCGCTCAGACTGAACGGGTTCGGAGCGGTTTAACCGGACTTTGTCGGAGCCACCGTGGGAGGGGCGGCGTGGACCGACATGAAAAAACCGCCACTACGGGCGGTTGAGTGAAATAAAGATAGCGCGGTATGCAGGATTCGTCAATCTCAACCGGCCTGAGGGTGGGTTGGGCCATCGGCTGCAAAACGGGGCGGACCATCCTGGGGACCGCGAAGGGAGTTCGCCGTTGATGCCGGAACGCCCGCGCCACTGTCACGCCGCACCCCGCGTCAGAATCCCGCAACCTCCGCCGCGCTCGCCTCGGCCGCCAGCACCACGGTTTCGGCCTCCCCCGGTCGCCGGGCCGCCGCCTCCCGGTCGCGCCAATTCAGCACATGCCCGTCCACGCGCACCTGCCGGGTCAACCCCAGGTCGAGGTCCTGCACGACCCAGCCCGGTGTCTGCCACTTCCCCTCGGCGGCGAGGCCGGTGTCGGGCAGGCCCACGTCGGCGGGGGCGTAGAGGGCCGCCTGTCCCACCGCCGTCTCGACCGCGTAGGTCCAGGCGGCGTCCGCGAGCAGCGGGGCGTGCAGGGCGTAGAACTGGTTTTCCAGGGCACGGGCCATGCTGCCGACCCGGACGCGGGTGTATCCGGCCCGCGTCCCCGTGAAGGAGGGCACCACCAGCAGCTCGGCCCCGCCCTCGGCCAACCGCCGCGCGAGGGCCGGAAATTCGCTGTCGTAGCAGATGGCGACCCCGAAGCGCAGCCCCCCGAGGTCGAAAACGCGCACGCCCTCGCCCGGCACGATGTCCCACTCCTCGGCCTCGAAGCGGGTCATCAGCAGCTTGTCCTGATGGCTGTAGGTCCCGTCCGGCCCGAACACATAGGCCCGGTTGACATATCCGTCCCCGTGCGCGACCGGGTAACTGCCCGCGACGATACCGGTTCCATGCTCCCGCGCCAGCCGTGCGTGTAGCGCCAGAAAGTCGGGCAGCAGGGCCTGAAGCGCGGGCCGCATTCCCAGGATGTCGTGGTGCAGCCCCGGCGGCAGCAGTGCGATGAGTTCCAGCGCCGCGTACTCGGGGAAGACCAGCAGCCGCGCTCCCTGCCCGGCGGCCTCAGCCACCCAGCGGGAGAGCTTGGCCTCGTACGCGGCCCAGTCGGGCAAGCGGTCCACCGGGTAGGCCGCCGCGGCCACCCGCACCACGTCCGTGTTCGTCGCCGTCATGGAGGGAGTGTAGCGGGGCCGCTCCCCGCAGAGGGGAAGCCGGGGCCGCTATCCTGCCTTCCATGACTGGCCTGGTGTGGCTCGCGCTGGACGGGGTGGGCCACCCGGCCGACGCCCCGCCGGAGTCGGTGTGGGAGGCCGAGTTGCCTGCCCTGCGCCCCCTGGTAGACGGGGGAGAGGCGCTGGACGCCACCCTGGGCGTGCCCGGCCTGCCGCAGTCGGGCACCGGGCAGACCTGCTGGCTGACCGGACGGGACGCCGTGCGCGTGATGGGCGAGCACTTTGGCCCGCACCCCGGCCCAACGCTGCGGCGCCTGCTCGCCCAGGAGGGGCTGCCCGCACGCCTCACGCGGGCGGGGGGCCGGGCGGCCCTCGCCAACCACTACCCCCCCGCCTATCACGCGGCGCAGGCGCGGCGGCCCCGGCCAGGCTGTTTTCCCTACGCGTTTCAGGCGGCTGGACTGCCGCTGGACCCCCCGGCGGTGCCCCCGGTGTCTCCTACGCTGGGGCTGGGGTACGCTGCGCCCTGGCCGGAGCAGACCCCACTCGCCGACCTTTCCCGCCTGGGCGAGAGGCTGGCCCACGCCGCCCGCACCCACGACCTGATCGCCGCCGACCTGTGGCTCAGCGATCTGCTGGGGCACCGGGGCCGGGTGCCCGTTCCAGCCGACGCGCTCGCGGCGGGCCGCGCCTATCTGCGCCGGGTCGACGCCCTGCTGACCGGGCTGCTGGAGGGAGGCGCCCCCGTGATCGTCAGCAGCGACCACGGCAATCTGGAAAACCTGGCGGTCAAGGGCCATACGCTCGCGCGGGTGCCCTTCGCCGGGGCTGGACTTTCGCTGCCGCCCGCCGGGGACATTGTGGCGGGAGGGCAAATCATCGCTGGCTTCCTCGGACTCCCGGCAGCCGCCAATTAGCTCTGTGAAACGCCGCATTGGAAGGTCAGCGGGTCTCTCTCAGGCGCGTTGCCGCGAGGCAAACGCGGCCACAACGAGAAAAGTGACCCAGGGCGGATTCGGCTATGGAAGTTATCCACAGCCTTTTCCACAAGGCCTGTGGACAACATCTCGCGTCTGGGCGCGGTTGGACTGGCTGCTACCTCATGGAATCGCGTCTGAGACGGGCTTTCTGTCCCAAACAGAGCATCGACCACAAGCTCGCCAAGTTATCCACAGTGAAACACCAACCTGTGGATAACTTATGGCTCAGGCGCCACGTGCGGCCTGGATGAAGGCCCGCACCCGTTCTGCGTCCTTGATTCCGCCCGCTGCTTCCAGGCGGGTCACGGCGTCCACCCCCGCGGGCTTCAGAATGCGGACTGCCTCCGCCACGTTCTCCGGCCCTAAGCCCCCGGCGAGCCAGCCCCCGGCCGGGAAGAGGCCCCGCAGGGCGGCCCAGTCGAGCGGCTGGCCCCCTCCCGGTTGGGGCGCGTCCAGCATGGGCGTCACGCCGGGGAGGCCTAATTCCTCTGCGGTGGCCTCGCGTCCCAGGTCAGCGGGGCGCAGCACACGCAGGACGGGATAATACGCGGCGACCGCCTTCAGGTAAAGGGGCGCTAAAGGGCCGTGAAGCTGCACGGCGCTGACGCGGGCCGCCTCCGCCGTTCGCAGCACCTCGTCCAGCCCCTGTCCCAGAAAGACGCCCACGCGGGCCACCACCGGGCCGACGTTCAGGCCCGCCTCCCGCGCGACCTCCGGCGTCACCAGCCGCTTGCTGACGGGGGCGAAGATGAATCCCAATGCGTCTGCCCCCGCCTCGGCCGCAAGCACGGCGTCGTGGACGGAGGTGGTACCACAGACCTTGACCCTCACCGGGAAGGGGGGGTCACTCACGGCGGGCCTCCAGTTCGGCCACCCGCGCTTCCAGCTCGCGGGTGCGGCGCAGTAGGGCGGCCAGCAGCAGGGCGTAATGGTCGTAGAGCTTGGGGCGCTCCAGCCGCAGCTCGCCCGCCATCCATGCCGAGAGCAGGCGCTCGGACTCGCGCAGCACCTCGTCGTCGGGCACGTCGCGGTAGGAACGGTCCCCCAGGATCGTTTTGGCGAAGTTGAGTTCGCGGTCGCTCATGACCGCCATTCTGGGCCAAGTGGCGGATGCCGAAAGGTCGGGGCCATGCCACGCTAGCCGAGTGCTCCCGCGCCGTGAAACCACCCTGCACCTTCTCCTGACGCACCCGGACGGCGTGCGGGTGGCCCGGCACACCCTGACCGTGGACACGCGGACGTATTACGGGGCGAACGTGACGGAGGCAGCGCATGCGGCGGGGCTGCCCGTGCGCCTCCTGCGGCGGCTGTCTTTCACCCCACTGGGAGAGGAGGGCGGCGTGGTGCGGGCCGAGACGGTCTGGCACGTCCACGCCGACGCCCTCCCCTCCGGCCTGGTTTAGCAGCGTCCCCAGGAGTGGCCGGAACACGAACGCGCCTGGGCATACGCCGCCCTCAGCCCCCACACCCCCCGGCGGGCACCCTGGTTTCACCCCGATTGGGCCGCCGGGACGCTGGCCTGGCTGGACGCGGAACTGCGAGTGCAGGGACTGACCCGCACGGGCGAGCCGACCGTCCTCAAGCACTGGCAGATCAGCCTGCTGTGGCGGGTGCCGACCTCGGGCGGGCCGGTGTACCTCAAGGCGGTGCCGGACTTCTTCGCGCGGGAGGTGCGGGTCACGCCCGCGCGGGCGGCCGGGGTGCCGGGGGCCGCGCCTCCCGTCCTCGCGGCGGACGAGGGCCGGGGCCTCCTCCTGCTGGCCGACGCCGGGACCGACGTGGACGCGCCCGACCTTCCGGCGCTGCTGCGCCACGTGGCGCGGGTGCAGCGGGCTTCCCTGCCCCTCCTCCCCGCACTGGGGCTGGAGGACCGTGGCCCGGCCCAGGTGCGCTCGCGGCTGGCTGACCTCTTTTCCGATGAGGTGCTGTTGGTGGGAGAGGAGGGCGGCCTGACTCCGGGCGAGGCCGGGCGGCTGCGTGCCCTCCGCCCCGAGCTGGAAGCGGCCCTGACCCGGCTGGAGGCCAGTCCCCTGCCCCTCACCCTGGGACACGGTGACCTGCACGGCGGGAACGTGGTGGAGCGGGCGGGCGAGTTCACCCTGCTGGACTGGTCGGACGCCTGCGTGACCCACCCGTTTCTGGACGCGAACGCGGCCTACCTGACCGCGCACGGCACGCCGACCCCACCGGAGGACATTGCCGCCGCGCACGACGCCTACCTCTCCGAGTGGGCCGACCTCGCCCCGCTGGACGACCTCCGCGGCCTGCACGCCGACGCCCTCCGCGCGGGCGAGCTGTTCCGGGCGCTGGGGTACGTGGACAACATTCAGCCCCACGTGGAGGACCCCCAGGAATGGCGCGGGGCACATCTGGAGCATCTCCGGAAAGTGCTGCCGGAATAGCTCGGGCGGGCGGGTGCTACCCTCCCCCGCGTGTCGGCCACCGCCCCCGCCTCCGCCGCCCCGCAGGGCACCACCCGCGAACTGCTCACGCTCGCCGGGCCGCTGATGCTCTCCAACCTCGCCTACACGGTGGTGGGGTTGACCGACACACTGCTGATGGGCCGCCTGGGGGTGGTGGAGGTGGGCGCGGTGGGGTTCGCGCACATGTGCCTGCTCACGCTGGTGCTGCTGTTTCGGGGCAGCCTGAATACGGCCGCCACCTTCATGGCCCGCTCGCTGGGGGCCGGGGACGAGGCGGGGGTGCGCCGATGGGCGAGCGTCTTTCTGGGCTGCGGGCTGGTGGGGGTGCCGCTCGCGCTGGTGGGGCCGTGGCTGCTGGACGGCCTGTTCGCCCTGTTGCGGCCCGACCCCAGCATCACGGCCGTGGCCCGTACCTACGTGGGCATCCGGGTCTGGGAAGTCCCGGCCCTGCTGCTGGGAAGCGCGGCCCTCGCGGTCATGGTGGGGCTGGGGAACACGCGCACGCCGATGCGCCTCGCTTGGCTGGTGATGGTCGTCAATGCTGCCCTCGCCGTGCTGTTCGTCTTCGGTCTGGGGTGGGGGGTAGTGGGGGCAGCGTGGGCCTCGGTGATCGCCGTGACCCTCCAGAACGGGCTGGCGCTGTGGCTGCTGGGCCGATTGCACGGGCCACGCTTCGGGCGGTTCTGGCCCGCGCGACCCACCCGCGCCGAACTCGGCAGCCTGGGGCGGGTCAGCCTGCCCGCCGGAGTCACCGAACTGGCGGAGGTCAGCGCCTTCACCGTCTTTCAGGGCGTCATCTCGCGGCTGGGGCCGACCGAACTGGCCGCCTCGCAGATTGCCAACCAGCTCGCCAGTCTGGGATTTTTGCCCGCCTTCGCCCTCTCGTCGGCCACCGGGAGCCTGCTCTCGCGGGCGCTGGGGGCAGGCCGGGCGGACATCGCGGCCCGCATCGGCTGGCGCGGGACCGGGCTGGCCGCCGCCTTCATGGGCGTGCTGGGGGTGCTGTTCCTGACGCTGCCGGAGCCCCTGATCGGCCTGTTCAACCGCAGCCCCGAGGTGCTTGCGCTGGGGGCAGGCGTGCTCGCGGTCATGGCCGCCTACCAGATTCTGGATGGGGTCGCCATCGTGCTGGGCGGGGCGCTGGGCGGCGCGGGCGACACCCGCTTCCGGCTGGTCGTGACGCTGGTGGGCGCGTGGTTGGTCATGGTGGTGGGCGCGACCCTGCTGGCCCCCCGCTACGGGGTGACGGGGGCGTGGGCGGCGGCGCTCGTTTTTATCGCCTTTGCCGCCGTCGCCTATGCGATCCGCTTCGCCTCCGGGCGCTGGGTGCGGGCGCGGTTGTAGCGGGGAGAACTCAGTCCGACGGGGCCGCGAAGGTGGCGACCACCGGGGCGTGGTCGGAGGGCCGCTCGTGCCGCCGGGGGGCCACGTCCACCGTGCAGGCCCGGCACTCGGCGGCCAGGGGAGGGGAGACCAGCACGTGGTCAATCCGAAGCCCCCAATTGCGGGGAAACCCCAGGCGACCGTAGGGCCACCAACTGAAAACCCGCTCGGGTTGTTCGTGCAGCCGGAAGGCGTCGTGCAGGCCGAGGTCCAGCAGCTCCCGGAAGGCGTCCCGCTCCGGTCCGCTCACGAGCACCTGCCCTTCCCAGCGCTTCGGGCTGTGCACGTCGCGGTCTTCGGGGGCCACGTTGAAGTCGCCCACGACCGCCAGCCGCCCGTGCGCGGCGAGTTCGTCCCGCAGCCAGTCCCGCGCGGCGGCCAGCCACTCCAGCTTGTAGGCGTACTTGTCCGACCCCACCGCCTGCCCGTTGGGGACGTAGAGGCAGGCGACCCGCACCCCGCCCACCGTCGCCGCGAGCACCCGCCGCTGCTCGTCCTCAAAGCCCGGAATCCCGGTCTGTACATCCCCCAGCGGTGTGCGTGAGAGCAGGGCGACCCCGTTGTAGGTCTTCTGCCCGGAGAAGGCCGCCGAGTAGCCCAGAGTGGCGAAGTCGGCGGCGGGGAAGCGGTGGTCCTCCAGCTTGGTCTCCTGCAACGCCAGCACATCGGGCTGGTGGGCCTCTAGCCAGGCTAGGACCTGCGGCAACCGCACGTTCAGCGAGTTGACGTTCCAGGTGGCAAGCTTCACTGGGGCCTGCCGAGGGAGGAGGGGAGACGGGGCTGCATGGGGCGATGATGCCACGCGGCCCCTCACCGCCCCAGCACCGCCCGCCCCCGCACCCGCCGCGCCCGGAACGCCTGCGCCGCCAGCGCCAGCACGAACTGGAGGCCCAGCACCCCAGCGACCGCTCCCGTGATGCTCGCGTCCAGCGCGAGGGCCACGACGTACCCCAGCACGCTCGCACTCAGTCCCGCCCCCAGCGCGAGGGCGAGCGCCGTGCCCAGCCGCCGGGTCAGCAGCAGCGCCGTCGCGGAGGGAACGATCAAGAAGGCGACGACCAGCACCGCCCCCACCGCGTCGAAAGCCGCCACGACCGTCAGCGCCACCAGCGTCAGCAGCGCCCCCGACAGCAGCCGGGGCGAGAAGCCCAGCGTGCGGGCGAGGCCGGGGTCAAAGGTGGAGAGCTTGAGTTCCTTGTACAGCCCGCCCACGAAGAGAGCATTCACCAGCCCCATCCCGCCCACCAGCACCCACGCGGCGGGCAGGCCCAACCACCCCGTGCGGAAGGGCGTATACGCGATCTCCCCGTACAGCACCGCGTCCAGGTCCAGGTGGACATTGCCGTAATTCAGGCTGACCGCGATCACCCCGGCGGCGAAGAGGGCCGGAAAGACTAGCCCCAGCGCCGCGTCCTCCTTGACCCGGCCGCTGCGGGCGATCAGGGCACTCAGGCCGACCGTCAGCAGCCCGGAGAGCGAGGCCCCCACCAGCGCGGGCAGCGTGGCGAGGCTTCCCCCGCTGAGCCAGTATCCCGCCACGATTCCCGGCAGCGCGGCGTGGCTGATCGCGTCGCCCAGCAGCGCCTGTCGCCGCAGCACCAGAAAGAGGCCCGGCAACGTGCAGGCCCACGCGACCAGCACGGCCGTCCCCACGATCACGAGGTCAAAGGGGAGGGTCACCGCTGCCTCCCCGCGAGGTCACCCAGCAGCCGCGCCCGTGCCCGCCTTTGCCGGGCCAGCCCCGCGAGCAATCCGCGTCCCGGCGCCAGCAGCAGCGACAGCACTGCCAGGGCCGTGGCGGTCAGCACCGTGACGGCCCCGGTGGGCAGTCCGGCCCCGCCCGCCGGGGAGAAGGCGAGGCTCAGGGCCGCCCCCAGCCCGCCGCTGAGCGCACCAAAGACCCCGGCCAGCCGCAGCATTCCGCCCAGACCCCGCGTCCACTGCCGGGCGGCCACGGCGGGGGCGATCAGCATCGCGGCCATCAGCACCACGCCCACCGTCTGGAGGCCCAGCATCACGGCCAGCACGGTCAGCGCGGTGGGCAGCGCCGTCAGCCCCGCCACCGGCCAGCCCTGCACAGCGGCGTAGTCGGGGTCAAAGAGGCTGATCTGGAACTCCTTGTGCAGCGCGGCGACCGTCCCCAGCGCCAGCGCCCCCAGCACCGCGAAGCGGGCCACGTCCCCGGCGGTCAGCGCCGCCGCCTGCCCGAAGAGAAAGCCCTCCAGTCCCGCCTGCGCCGCGTTCCCGCTTTGTCCGATGGCGGTCAGCAGCGCAATGCCGATACCAAAGAAGGTGCTGAAGGTAACCCCCAGCGCCA
This sequence comes from Deinococcus terrestris, assembly GCF_009377345.1. NCBI lineage: Bacteria > Thermotogati > Deinococcota > Deinococci > Deinococcales > Deinococcaceae > Deinococcus > Deinococcus terrestris. The sequence goes on from NZ_WBSL01000004.1 coordinate 85,273, forward strand.
CGTCCTCCTTCAACCGGCTGTATCTGAGGATGGCGAGCGCCAGCAGCGAGGCGAGCAGCCCGCTGAGCCCGCCCCCCACCAGCAGCCCCAGCGTGTCCCGCGTGCCCGTGAGCAAGAAGGCCGCGCAGATGCCCGGCAGCGCCGCGTGCGCCACCGTGTCCCCGATCAGGCTCTGGCGCCGCAGCACGCTGAAGCACCCCAGCGTCCCCGCCACCAGCCCCAGCAGCGCCGACCCCAGCACGATGGAACGCAGGGTGTAGTCGGTGAAGAAGTCGGCGGGACTGAGAGTCACCGCCCACCCCCCGCCAGCGCCGCCGCGAGTGCCCCGTGCCGCTCGCCGTAAGCGGCGCGGAGGTTCGCCGGGGTAAAGGCCACCTCGGTCGGTCCCGCCGCCACCAGCGAGACGTTGAGCAGCGCCACCCGGTCAAAGTAGTCGCGCACGGTGTCCAGATCGTGGTGAACGACGACCACCGAGCGCCCCTGCCCGCGCAGCTCGCGCAGCACGTCCACGATGGCCCGCTCGGTCACGGCGTCCACCCCCGCAAAGGGCTCGTCCATGAAGGTGAGGTCGGCCTCCTGCGCGAGCGCCCGCGCCAGGAAGACCCGCTGCTGCTGTCCGCCCGACAGCTCGCTGATCTGCCGCCCGGCGAAGTCGGCCATGCCCACCCGCTCCAGGCACGCCAGCGCCTGCGCCCGCTCGCGCCGCCCCGGACGCCGCAGCCAGCCCAGGCGTCCGTACAGCCCCATCGTGACCACGTCCAGCGCACTCGCCGGGAAATCCCAGTCCACGCTGGTCCGTTGCGGCACGTAAGCCACCCGCCGCCGCACCTTCGCCAAGGGTGCCCCGAAAAACAGCGCCTCGCCCGCCAGCCGGGGCACCAGCCCCAGCGCCGCCTTGAGCAACGTGCTTTTGCCCGCCCCGTTCGGCCCGATGATGGCGGTCAGCGAGGCGGCGGGCACCTCGAACGACACGTCCCAGACGGCGGGTTCCTCGGCATAGGCCACGCTCAGGCCGCGCAGGGCGAGCGGGGGCGCAGCGGGCGCGTGGGTGGTGGAGGCGGTGCCCGGTACGGTGACAGTCATCGCAGCCCCTCCACGATGGTCCCGACGTTGTGCCGCACCATCCCCAGGTAGGTGCCCTCCGGCGTGCCGGGGTCGCCCGCCGCGTCCGCGTAGAGCGAGCCGCCGAGTTCAACCGCGTGCCCCCGCGCCCGCGCCGCCTCGCGCACCGCCTCCACCGTGCGGGGCGAGACGGTGGACTCCACGAAGACGGCCCGGATGTCCCGCTCGGCCAGGAACGCGGCCAGCGCCCGGACCCGCTGCCCGCCCGCCTCCGCGACCGTGCTGATGCCCTGCACCCCCTGCACCTCCACGTCATACCGACGTGCCATATAATTGAAGGCGTCGTGCGCGGTCACGAGGACGCGCTGCCGCTCGGGAACGGTGCGGAACTGCGCGGCGGTCCAGCGGTCCAGCGCCTCCAGTTCGCCCACGTAGCGGGTCAGGTTGGCGGCGTAGACCTCGCGCCCCTCCGGGTCCACCCGCGTCAGTGCGTCGGCGGCCCCCCGTGCCACGCCCGCCCAGAGGGTCGGGTCAAACCAGATGTGGGGGTCGGGCGCTCCGGCGGGTCCCAGCAGGCGGTCACGCGGCAGCGTCTCGAAGAGGGCCACGCTGGGGGTGCGCGTGTTCAGCGCGTCCAGAACGTCCACCATCTTCCCTTCCAGATGTAGCCCGCCGTACAGCACGAGGTCGGCTCCCGCCAGCCGCCGCACGTCGCCCGCCGACGCCTTGTAGAGGTGCGGGTCCACCCCCGGCCCCATCAGCCCGGTCACCCGCACCCGGTCCCCGCCGATCACGGCCGCGAGGTCACTGAGCATGTTGACGGTCGTGACGACCTGCACGCGCCCATCGTCCGGGGTAGAGGGGGGCGGGGCACAGGCGCTCAAGCCCAGCGCGGCGAGGAGCAGCAGGCTGCGCCTCATTCCGCCCCCCCATGCACGTGAACCTGCGCGGCCACGCCCAGCGCGAGGGTGAGGGGACCGCCTGCCAGCGCCACCGTGAGGGTGCCCAGCGCCGCATCCACCCGCGTCAGGGTCAGCGCCGCCCCCGGCGTCAGCCCCGCTGCCACCAGTGCCCGCAGCCCCGCCGGGTCGCCGTCGGGCACGCGGGCCACGGTCGCCGTCTCCTCCGGGGCAAGCTGGGTCAGCCGCCGCTCGGCGCGGGCCGGAACCTCGCCCCGCAGGGTGGGAATGGGGTCCCCGTGCGGGTCGTGGGTGGGGTCGCCCAGCCACGCGGCGATGCGGGCCTCCAGCCGTTCCGACAGTGCGTGCTCCAGTCGCTCGGCCTCCTCGTGCACCTCGTCCAGCGGCACGCCCAGCGCCCGGTGGAGGAACAGTTCCAGCAGGCGGTGGTGCCGCAACACCTCCAGCGCCACCTGCTCGCCCTCGGCGGTCAGGCGGGCCCCCTGGTACGGCGCGTGCGCGACGAGGCCCTGCTCGCTCAGCTTGCGGAGCATCCCCGTGGCACTCGCCGGGACCACGCCCAGCGCGTCGGCTAGGGCCTGCGTATTGACCTTACCGTCCTGTCCCAGCACATAGAGGTGCTTGAGGTAGTCCTCGGCGGAAGGGGAGAGGAGGCGGGCCGTCATACCCAAGTTTAGGCACGCCAAAAATTAAGATTCAAGGGGGGTGAAAAGGGGGGAGGCGGCGGGGTGGGAACCTTTCCGGCCTTTCCCGCCTCCTACCCTGTGAGGTGGCCTTGAATTCTCTCCCCGACAAGCAGCTCGTGCCCCTCGCCGCGCACCCCGGTCCCCACCGGGAAGCGGCCTTCGAGGTGCTGGTGCGGCGGCATTCGCCCCGGCTGCACCGCCTCGCTGCGGGGATGGTGGGGCCAGGCAGCGCCGACGACGTGCTTCAGGAGGTGTGGATGGGTGTGTACCGGAATCTGCGGGGCTTTCGCCAGGAGGCGCAGTTCACGACCTGGCTGCACCGCATCGCCCTGAACGCCTGTCACAAGGCGCTGGCCGCCCGCCCCTCCCTGCCTCTCGACGAGGCCCCCGAACCCGCTTCCCCCCACAGCCCTGCCCGAACGGGCGAGCAGGCCGACCTCCGCGCCCGCCTCGCGTGGGCGCTCGCCCGCCTCCCTCCCGAACAGCGCGACGCCGTGACCCTGCGCGAACTCGGCGGGCTGGACTACGCCGAGATCGCCGGGGTGCTGGGTGTGGAGGTCGGCACCGTGAAAAGCCGCCTCAGCCGGGGCCGCGCCGCCCTGCGCGAGTTGCTGAGCGCCGTAGGCGTGACCCCATGACCCCCAGAATTGGAGCCCGCACCATGACCGACGACGACCTCGACCTCCTCTTCGCCCAGGCCCGCGCCGAGACGCCCGCCGACGCCGGGGCCGCCGACCGATTCCTGGCCCGGCACCGCGCAGAGCGGGCCGCGCCCCCCCGCCGCGCTCCCCGCTGGCCCCCGCTGCTGGCCGCCGCTGCCATCCTCGCCGGGGTGCTGGTGCTGCGGCCCACGCCCGCCCTGCCTGCCAGCGCCGCCTACGACGTGTATCAGGGCACGCTGGGGGAGGGCTGGTGAAACGGGCCTTTGCCCTCGCGCTGGCCCTGACCGCGCTGGCCCAGGCCACTCCCGCCGACGACCTCGCGGCGGCCCTGCGCCAGTCGCGCACGCTGGCCGCACGCGGCGAGGCGGAAGTCAGCGTGTATTTCCCGCCCCGCGCGGTGCCCACCCGCACGGCGGCGCGGCTTCCGGTGGTCCCCTTCCGCCCCGCGCTGCTGGCCCGCCACTTCACCGTGACCCGCCAGGACGCGCCCGCCCCCGTCGTAGGCCGCGAGGCCATCCGCTACGACCTCACCCCGAAGGTGGGGCAGGCCGCCCGCTGGACCCTGTGGGTGGACCGGGCGTGGAACGTGCCCCTCGCCTACGAGGAACGGATGCCGGACGGCACCCTGGCCCGCCGCGCCGCCCTGACGCGGGTGCAGCCCCAGCCCGTGCGGGTGCAAACGGACGTGCCCCCCATCCCCGCTGGCTTGCGGTCGGCGGTCCTGACCGCACTGCCGGGCCTGCGCTTTCCCCCCGGCTTCGCCCCCGTGTCTGCCGAGGTCCGGGAGGGAGGCGGGGTGACCGTGTCCCTCAGCGACGGGGTGAACGTCCTCGCGCTGGTCGTCGCACCCCGCAACGTCCGCGCCGCGCCGGGGGTGGCCTCGCGGCGGGTGGGCGGGCGCTTCGTGTGGCTGGTGGGAAATCTGCCCGACGGGCCGCTCAGGAACGCTCTTTCCGGCATTCGTGCAGTGGACGAGACCCCCCTGGGAACTTTCCTGCCCTCCGTAGGCTCCAAGAGGTGATCATGCCCCTGCCCCCCCTCTCCCGCAAGCTCAGCGCCGAGGATGCCGCCCACCTGCTGCGCCGCACGGCCTTCGGTGCCACCGACGCCGGGATTCGTGCCCTGGTGGGCCGCCCCGCCCACGAGGTGACCCGCGACCTCCTCTCGTTCGGCGACGAACGCGCCCCCGGCAATCCTTTCGACCCCTCCAGTGCCGCCACCCCCGGCGCGGGCATCCAGCTCACGCGGGCGGCGTGGCTCTACGAACTGTTCTACGGCCCCCACCCCCTGCGCGAGCTGCTGGCCCTAGCCTGGAGCAACCATTTCGTGATCGGCACCGACAAGGTGCGGAACGTGCCCATGCTCACGGCCTACCTCGGCCTGCTGCGCCGTCACTCGGCCACGACCGACTTCGCCCGCTTCACGCTGGAGGTCGCGCAGTCGCCCGCCATGCTGCGCTATCTGGACAACGACCAGAACCGCAAGGGACGGCCCAACGAGAACTTCAGCCGCGAGCTGCTGGAGCTGTTCACCACCGGCATCGGCCCCTACACCGAGGACGACGTGCGCGAGGGGGCGCGTGCCCTGACGGGCTGGAGCTTCGAGGGGGGGCGCGGCAACCAGAACTTCCTGCAAGAGGCCCGCTTCCTCTTCCGACCCGGCCAGCACGACACCGGCCAGAAAACCTATCTGGGCCAGAGTGGGAACCTGGGCGGCGAGGACGTGATTCGTCTCGCGGCCACGCACCCAGCCACGGCTCCCTTCATCGCCCGCAAACTGCACCGCGCCCTCGTCGCGGACGAGCCGGACCCGGCGGCGGTGGCGGCGAGCGCCGAGACCTTCCGCCGCACGCATGGGAACGTTCGCGCCGTGCTGGAAGAACTTCTCGCCAGCGAGCACTTCTACTCGCGCCGCGCTGCCATCATTCGCGGTCCGGTCGCCTTCATCACGGGGGCGGTGCGGACCCTGGGACAACCGAAGCTGGAGGCCAAGCAGATTCTCACGCTCGCGCAGACGGCCGGGCGGATGGGCCAACTCCTCCTGGAACCCGACACCGTGAAGGGCTGGGACGGGGGCCGCGAGTGGATCAACGACACCACGCTGCTGCTGCGGATGCAGGTGGCCGCCTCCCTGACCACCGCAGGCACCGCCCCGAAGCTGGAGGCCCAACCCTCCGACCTCGCCCTGCTGGGCACCGAACGCTCGCCGCTGGCCGGGGTGACGGACGGCCTGAACCCCAAGCAGCGCCTCTACCTGACCCTCATCAGCCCCGAGTTCGGGTTGGCCTGACGCTCCCCCAAGAGGTGACCATGACTGTGGACCGACGCGACTTCCTGAAATACTCCGCCCTCGCGGTGGCCGCGACGAGCGGGATGCCCGGCTTTCTGGCGCGGGCGGCGGCGCAGGCGGCGACCCAGCCCGCCGCGGGCGGCAAGACCCTGGTGGTCATCCAGCTCACCGGGGGCAACGACGGCCTCAATACGTTGGTGCCCTACTCCAACGGGGCGTATTACGCGGCGCGGCCCAACATCGCCATTCCCAGAAAGGACGTGCTGACCCTCACGCCCGATCTGGGGATGCATCCCTCGCTCAAGCCCTTGATGCCCCTCTGGGAGAGCGGCCACCTCGCCTGGATGGAGAATGTCGGGTACCCCAACCCCAACCGCTCCCACTTCGCGTCCATGGCGATCTGGCACACCGCCGACCCCACCCAGGCGCAGGCGGAAGGCTGGATCGGACGGGTGGCCGAGAAGATCGGGGACCCCTTCTGCGCCTCCAACCTCGGCGGCACCACCCCACAGGCGCTGCGGGCGTCCGAGTTCAGCCTGCCCAGCATTGACCGGGTGGACAGCTTTCAGGTGAGGCTCCCGGCGGGGCTGGACGGGGCCTTCGAGCGGCTGCTGAACCTCCCCCGCGAGGGCGAGGCCGACTACCTTGGCCGCGCCGCCCGGCAGATGGTGGCGAACACGCGGGAGGTGCAGGCGAACGTGGCGAAGTACCGCCCCGGCGCGAAGTACCCGGAAGGCCGCTTCGGGCTGAACCTGCAAGACGCCGCCCGCCTCATCGCCGCCGGAACCGGGCAGCGGGTGCTGTACGTCTCGCTGGGCGGCTTTGACACCCACGCGGGCCAGCGGGCCGAGCAGGACGAGTTGCTGGCGACCCTCGCCTCCGGCCTCGCGGCGTTTCAGGCTGACCTGGAGGCGCAGGGCCTCGCCGACCGGGTGATCGTGATGGGCTTTTCGGAGTTTGGACGCCGGGTCGCCGAGAACGGCAGCGCGGGCACCGACCACGGCCAGGGCAGCGTGATGTTCGCGCTGGGTCAGGGGGTGAAGGGCGGCATTCATGGCGACAGCCCCGATCTGGAAAACCTCGCGGACGGCGATATCCGCTACAGGCAGGACTTCCGGGGCGTGTACGCGGGGGCGCTCACGCACTGGCTGGGCCTGAATGCCCGCGACATCCTGCGCGGCGACTTTGCGGGACCGGAGTGGGTGGCATGAGCGCCCGCGTCGGCGGTGCGCTGCTCGCCGGGCTGGTCCTCCTCTCGGCTCCGGCGGCCCTCGCCCTGCCCAAATACCGGGTGGAGGCCGCCCGCTTCCTGGGCCACGACAAGGACGATCCCCTCTGGCAGCTCTCCGGCAAGGTGATGCCCTGCGTGACCTGTCACATCCAGCCCCAGGGCGGGAAGGGCTGGAACCCGTTCGGCCAGAGCCTCCAGGCCGAGTTCCGTGCCCAGCCGACCGCCAGCTTCCGCACGGTCCTGCGCTCGGTGCTGGCGCGGGAAGCCGATGCGGACGCCGACGGCTACCCCGACGCGCTGGAGTTCTTCGCCCGCACCCTGCCCGGCGACCCCAAGAGCAAGCCTACCAAGTCCTTACGTGACCTTCAGGCCGAGTTTGAGAAGGCAGGGGGCCTGCCGGACGAGAAGCCCAAAAAGTAAACTCCACGCCCGGTGGGGGGGCAGTGGAGTCTGATTTAGAAGGGGGAGGAGCTTGCCTCCCCCGCTCGCTTTGAGATTCAGGCGACCAGTTCGGCGCGAATCACGGGGAGACGCCGCCCACCCGCGATCTGCTGCACCACATCCTCGCGCACCTCGTTGGCGCGGCCCAGGCCCAGCTCAGCGATCAGGCGCACAAAGTCGTGGAGGGTGTACGGCCCCTCGTTGCCCTGCGCGTAGAAGAAGTAGGAGGCCAGCTCCTCCATCGTCAACTGTGACATGTCATTAATTTAGCCTTAAAGCTCTGAACATTTTCTGACTTCTGTCCCCTCCCTTCTCAGCCTCTTCTCCCACGTCACCCACATCGCCTCGGGGACGTAGCCCAGCCGGGTATTCACCCGCAGCATCGGCAGATTGAGGATGGCTCCCCCGGTCCCGGCGTGGGTGTAGCCCTCTGTCTGTGCCCAGGCCAGTGCGTGCGCCTTGACCAGCGTGGCGAGGCCCCGGCCCCGGTGCGCCGGGTGGGTGACCGTAAGGTCGCTGGAAACTTCACTCGTGCCCTGGAGGCTGCGGTCCTGCGGCAGCGTCAGGCGGGTCAGGGCCAGCAGTTCGCCGCGCCGCCGTACCACGAAGACGGCTTCCTCGCGGGTCATCACCTCGCGCAGGGCGAGCAGGTCCAGGGGCGCGGTCATCGTCGTCGGGTTGCGCGGCACGTCGGCCTCGCCCTGGCGGTGGAGGGTGTACAGGGCCTGCCACTCGGCTTCCGGGGCGTCCATGCGCCAGCGGTCGACCTCGTAGCCCTCCAGAAAGAGGCGTTCCTCCAGCGCCCGGAACCGCTCGGGGTCCCACCCCCGCAGGTCGAGGTGCGCTCCCCACGACTGCCACGCGTTGCGAAAGCCCGCCGCCGCGAAAAAGGTCATCTTCTCGGAGAAATCTTCGCGGGTCACGCCCAGCAGCCGGGAGTATCCGGCGGGCCACTCGGCCAGCAGCGCCAGATACAGCGGGCTGAACACGGCCCCCTCCCCCGCAAGGTCCAGCCGCAGTGCGTCCGGGGCGCTGTCGCCAAAGGGCGCGAGGTGCGCGGTCGCCACGACCTCGCCGCCCCGCACGGCCACGAGGCGCCGCCGCTCGGGCCGCGTGCTCTCGCGGAAATGCTCCGGGCGGTAGGTCCACAGGCCGCGCACGCTCCGGGTCACGAGATCGGCCACGGCAGGGGCGTCGGCCTGCTGGAAGGAGCGGAAATGTAGGGAAGAGCGGGTGTCAGTCACGCCTCCATCCTTCCTGCTGCCCGGCCGCCGGGCGAATCTCAGGCATACGCCGGATGGCTTAGGGCTGCATATGCGCCGAACTGCTCTTCCCCTTTGCCTGACCTGGCGAGCTTCCCACCCAAGTCGCTGCAATTCATCAGCGACTCACATTCACGGAATGACTTGACAGGATTATGCCTCCGGCGTATTCTGTTTATACCGGAATGGAAGCGCCGTGGGTGTGCTTGTTTCCCGAACCGGATGGAGCCTGTCGGCCCCGAAGTTGTCCTTTGATCACGCCCCTACCTCGTGGCAGGTGGGGGCGTGTCCTTTGCCGCGCGGCCTTGCCCGGTAGACTGCGCCCCATGACAGCCGAACGACAGGGTCAGGACCTGGATCGCCTGAGCATCACCACCATGCGCACGCTCGCCATCGACGCGGTGCAGGCGGCCAACAGCGGCCACCCCGGTGCGCCGCTGGGCGCGTCCCCGATGGCCTACGTGCTGTGGCAGCGTTTCCTGCGCCACAACCCGCAGAACCCCGAGTGGGCCGGGCGCGACCGCTTCGTGCTGTCGGCGGGGCACGCCTCCATGCTGATCTACTCGCTGCTGCACCTGACCGGGTACGACATGCCCCTGGAGGACATCAAGCGCTTCCGGCAGTGGCAGAGCAAGACCCCCGGCCACCCCGAGTTCTTCCACACTCCCGGCTTGGACGCGACCACCGGGCCGCTGGGTCAGGGCGCGGCAATGACCGTAGGCATGGCGATGGCGGAAGCGCACCTCGCCGCCCGCTACAACCGCGACGGCTTCCCGATCTTTGACAACCACGTCTACTCCATCCTGGGCGACGGCGACCTGCAAGAAGGCGTCAACCACGAGGCCGCCGCGCTCGCCGGGCACCTGAAACTCGGCAAGTTGATCTGGCTGCACGACGACAACGCGGTGCAGCTCGACACCGCCACCGAGAAGGCCGAGTCCGAAGACACCGCCGCCCGCTTCCGCGCCTACGGCTGGCAGGTGCTGCGCGTGGAGGACGGCGAGAATTTGGACGAGATCGGGGCCGCCATTCAGCAGGCCCGCGAGCACACGGCGCAGCCCACCCTGATTCAGGTCCGCACCGTGATCGGCTTCGGCAGCCCCCGCGCGGGCACGAGCAAGGCGCACGGCGAGCCGCTGGGTGAGGAGGGCGTGGCCGCCACCAAGCAGGCGCTGGGCTGGGATTACCCGCCCTTCACGGTGCCGGACGAGGTGAAGGCCCACATGGACGCCCGCGAACGTGGCGCCGCGCAGGAGGCCGAGTGGCAGGCGCTGCTCGACCGCTACGGGGAAGCGCACCCCGACCTCGCCGCTGAGGTGATGGGCCTGCTCAAGCGTGACCTGCCGGAGAACCTCGCGGCGGCGCTCCCCACCTATGAACCCGGCGGCAAGGCGGTCGCCACCCGCAACGCCAGCGGCGAGGTCATCAATGCGCTGGCAAAGGTCGTTCCTGGCCTGATGGGCGGCAGCGCGGACCTGTCCGGCAGCACCAAGACCACCATCAAGGACGGCGGGGAATTCCTGCCGGGCCACTACGAGGGCCGCAATGTCTACTTCGGGGTGCGCGAGTTCGGCATGGCCGCCGCCGCCAACGGCCTCGCGCTGTACGGCGGCCCGCGTCCCCTCGTGGGCACCTTCCTGGTGTTCGCGGATTACCTCAAACCCGCCTTCCGGCTCTCCGCGATTCAGATGCAGCCCGTGACCTACGTGCTGACCCACGACTCCATCGGTCTGGGGGAAGACGGCCCCACCCACCAGCCTATCGAGCAGCTCGCCATGCTGCGGGCCGTGCCGGGTGCCCGCGTCATCCGCCCCGCCGACGCCAACGAGACGGCGACCGCGTGGCAGATGGCGCTGGAGTACGGCAAGGGGCCGACCGCGCTGGCCCTCTCGCGTCAGGACCTGCCCATCCTGCCCGCCAACCCGGAAGGCATAAAGAAGGGCGCCTACGTGGTCCGCGACGCCGAGAACGCGGCGGTGGTGCTGATCGCCTCCGGCTCCGAGGTCAGCCTCGCGCTGGACGCGGCAGAGGCGCTGGCCTCGGCAGGCACGCCCGCCCGCGTCGTCTCGATGCCCTGCATGGAGGTTTTCCGCGAGCAGGAGCGCGGTTACCGTGACTCGGTCCTGACTCCCGGCGTGCCCCGCGTCGCCATCGAAGCGGCGAGCAAGTCGCCCTGGTACGAGTGGGTCGGCCACGACGGGGCGGTCATCGGCATGGACACCTTCGGGGCGTCGGCCCCCGCCAAGGTCCTGTTCGAGAAGTTCGGCTTCAGCGTGGAGAACGTCGTCAAGACGGTCAGGGACGTGCTGGCCCGCTGAGGTTGACCCTGGCCCGGCGCCCGCTTTCCAGGAGGAGGCGGGCGCTCCTACTTTCAGTGGCCGTTAGTCGCGGGCGTGGTCGCGGCGGTACTCATCGTGGATCATCTCCAGCAGTTCGGCGCGGGTGGCGCGGGGAAACTTGCGGCGCTTGGCGGTCACGGCCCGCTCGATGGCGCCCCGGTTGCCCCGCGTCAGCGTCAGCAGGCGCCGGAGCCAGACCTCCTCGTCGGTCTTCATCATCCGGCGGGCCGGGGGCCGAAAGCCGCCCGAGTGCCCCGGCCCGCTCCGGCGCGTGAGCAGCAACACCCCCACGCCCGCGAGCGAGATCACGATCAGCACCAGCGCCGTGGTCATGCGGCGAGTCTAGAGCGGGCGCGTCCTTCACACCTCCTCAAGCTTGTGAGCCAAGGCGGGCGGGTGCGGGGGGGAGGTGAGACAGTCGGGCCATGACCGACCACGACAAGAGCCGTCCCAAGGCCCAGCCTGAAACCGCCTCCACCGAGGACTACCCGCAGGAAACGCCGGTCGAGACGCAGGGCACCCAGCCCGGCAGCGAGGCCGAGATGGAGGTCCAGCCCGTCACCATCCGTGAGGACTACCGGGGCAGCGGCAAGCTGGCGGGCAAGGTCGCGCTGATCACCGGCGGCGACAGCGGCATCGGGCGGGCGGTGGCCGTCCACTTCGCCCGCGAGGGGGCCGACGTGGCGATTCTCTACCTCGACGAGCATCAGGACGCGCAAGACACCGTGGCGATGGTGGAGGCCGAGGGCCGCCGTGCGCTGGCCATCGCGGGCGACATCGGGGACGTAGGGTTCGCGCGCCAGGCCGTCGAGCAGACGGTGGCGCGACTGGGCAAGCTCGATGTCCTGGTGAACAATGCGGCCGAGCAGCACGAGCAAAAGGAACTCACCGACATCACGCCCGAGCAACTGGAGCGCACCTTCCGCACCAACATCTTCGGGATGTTCTACCTGACCCAGGCCGCGCTGCCGCACCTCGGGGAAGGCGCGTCCATCATCAACACGACGAGCATCACCGCCTACAAGGGCAGCCCCGAGCTGATGGACTACGCCTCGACCAAGGGGGCCATCGTGGCCTTTACCCGCAGCCTCAGCCAGAACCTCGCGGAGAAGAAGATTCGCGTCAACGCCGTCGCTCCCGGCCCAATCTGGACGCCTCTGATCCCGGCCACCATCAGCGAGGACAAGCTGGCGAGCGATTGGGGCCAGACCCCGTTGGGCCGCCCCGGCCAGCCCGCCGAGGTCGCGCCCGCCTACGTGTTCCTGGCATCGGACGATTCCTCGTACTTCTCCGGGCAGGTGCTGCACCCCAATGGCGGAACGGTGGTCGGGGGGTAGGGTTTTCCCCTCCGCGATGGGCCGTCAGCGTGCAGGGGCTGGCGGCTGATCTTTGGCGGCGATACGCATGCGGGACTGTCCGTTCTGGCCCCCTCCGCTCTTCTGCGGACGCTCAGGAACACGCAGCGGCGGCCCCCAGCGCCCCACCTAGCCTCCCACCACCCGCAGCAGGTGACGTTCCATCTGCCTTACGCTCTGGCGGGCGGCGTGGGCGCTGTCCATGCCCAGCGCATGAACGTAGATCGAGGCCCGGTCGGGGGAAAAGGCCAGCGCGACGGTGCCCGGCAGCAGCCCGGTCAGGGACGCCAGCAGCGTGAGGGGCAGGTCGCCCGTGAGGCGCAGCGGGACCTCCACGATCATCGGGTTGAGGCGGGGCCGGGGTTGCAGGGCCATCAGCGCCATATGGACGTTGGCCCGCACCAGTTCGGCCGAGAAGAAAAGAATCAGGGTCGCGGTTCCGGTCACCGTGCGGATATAGGGAGTCGCTCCCAGCGCCCGGCGAAACAGGGCCAGAATCAGGAAGCCGATCAGCCAGCCTAGCGTCAGGCTCCGCAGGCTGACCTCACCCAGAAACAGCGCCCACACCAGTCCCAGCAGCAGGTTGAAGCCCGCTCCCCTCACGGCCCACCGCTCCTGCCGGGGCAAGGAGCGTCAGGCCAGGGCCGGGGCAGCGGAGCAGCAGGCGTCATGAGGTCAGGATACGGGTTGCCCCGCCGATCAAATTGGGCGAAGGGCGGAGGAGCCCGCAGCACAGGGCTTGCGGGCATCCGTCCCCGCCCGTTCGCTGCGGGGCTTTCACCTCTCTACGTCATTCCTGTCCTGGTCCGCTCTGAACGGGCTGCACTGTCTCCCCCGCGCTCCTCTTCCAGCGGAACCGGGATCAGGACACCGCGTCGGGCCAGCTTGTCAGGCGGGCGCGGGTCCAGAATTCCAGAAAACCCTCGACCTGCGCCACGAAGTCCTGAAAGCTCAGCGATTTGATCAGGTAGGAACTCGCGTGCAGCGTGTAGGCACGGGTGATGTCGTGGTCGTGGTTGGAGGTGGTCAGCATCACCACCGGAATCTGCACCAGCCAGGGATCGGCCTTCATCGCTTCCAGCACCTCGAAGCCCGACATGCCCGGCATGTTCACGTCCAGCAGCACCACGTCGGGCAGGGCACTTTCTGGCGTCCGCAGGACGCGCAGGGCCTCCTGCCCGCTGCTCACCGTGGTGACCTCGCACAGATGAGCGTACTCGGCAAACACCTCCTCGGCGAGGTGGCGGTCCATCAGGCTGTCATCGACGAGCAGCAGGCGCAGAGGACGGCTCACGGACGCGCCTCCCCCCGAGCGCAGGGCGGCAAGGTCAGGAGAAGAGGCTTTAGAGGATGCATAGCTAAGACTCATCTTAGCGGGCCAGGCACGGCTTGGCGGGCGCATGTCTGCTCCGCACTGCTTAAAAAGTCTTGAACGGAGTTCAGCCGCATCCTGGAATCGAGTAAAGACGAACTCAAGGACCCGGCCACCACTTCAGGCCAGCGGGCTCCGCGCTACCCTGCGCCCCATGACTGGCCTGTCCTCTGCCCCCCGGCCCCGTATTCTGGTCGTCAACGACGACGGCATCTTCTCGCCCGGTATCAAGGCGCTGGGGCTGGCGCTGGCCGAGGTGGGCGACGTGGTGGTGGTCGCGCCCGATGTCGAGCAGTCGGCGGTGGGACACGGCATCACCATCCGGCGCCCGCTGCGTTTCAAGCACACGGCGTCGGCAGGCTTCGGGACCCTGCCCGCCTACCGGGTGGATGGCACTCCCGCCGACTGCGTGGTGCTGGGAGTGCATCTGCTCGGAAGGCCAGACCTGGTGGTCAGCGGGATCAACGTGGGGCCGAACCTGGGCGACGACCTGACGCACTCGGGCACGGTCGCGGCGGCCATCGAGGGGCTGGCGCTGGGGCTGCCGTCGGTCGCGTTCAGTGCGCGGGCCAATGGAGATGGCGAGTACGGCTTCGCGGCGGGAGCGGCCTACGCCGCGCGGCTGGCCCGCGAGGTGCTCTCCAGGGGGCTGCCGCCGCGGGTGCTGCTGAACGTCAACTTTCCGGCGGGTACGCCGCGCGGGGTGCGGGTCACCCGCGTGGGCGAACACCGCTGGGAGGACTCCATCGTGACCCGGCAGGATCCCGAGGGCCGCGAGTACCACTGGGTCGCGGGCCAGAGCACTGCCCCTGACGCCGACGACCCCGCGACCGACTATGGGGCGGTGGCGGCCGGGTACATCAGCGTGACGCCCGTGCGGCTCGACCTGACGGCGCGGGACCTGCTGGATGAGGTGGGGGGTTACGTGCCAGAGGTGTGATCCGGCCCCAGGCTGCGCTGCACCTCGAACGCCCAGGCCCGCACCCCGTCCGGCACCGTCAGCGGCGGCACCTCGCCCGTCCAGCGGCTGGCGACGAGGGCGAGGCCGGGCTGCGCCGGGCTGGTCAGCAGTTCGGCGCCCAGAAAACCCGGCTGCCCCGGCAGCGTGTCCAACCACGCAGCGAGGGCACGTCCAGCTTGCTCCCCTCTGGCCTCGGCGTAGTGGACCCGGTGCGGAGCGCTCACTCGTACAGGCTCAGCGGGTCCTTGGGATTCCAGCGCAGGTAGGTGCCGAAATGCAGGTGCGTGCCCGTGCTGCGGCCCGTGTTGCCCACCCGTCCGATGATCTGTCCCTGCGTGACCGTCTCGCCCGCCCGCACGAGGTTGGCGCTGAGGTGCGCGTAACGGGTGATCCAGCCGTCCGGATGCTCCAGCACCACCGTCCAGCCCCAGCCGCGCTTGAAGTCGGCCCGCGACTCGATGACCCGGCCGGAGCGGGCCGCGCGGACCGGCGAGCCGTGCGGGGCGAGGATATCCACCCCGTAGTGCATTTCGCGATCGCCGTCCATCACCCGCTGGCCGAAGTCGCTGCTGATGCCCGCGTACCCCGCCACCGGCCACAGCCACCCGCGCGAGGAGGCGGGCGCGGCGCTGACCCGCACCGACGCTGCCCGCACCACCGCGCCGCCCGTTCTGGCCGGAGTTGCCCGCAGGCCCGAGGCCACCGTGCGTGGGGGAATCCTGACGATAGCGCCCGCCCGTAGCACCTTGCCGCCCCGGTAGGCCGGATTGGCCCCCAGCAGCCGCGCGAGGCTGATCCCGTAGCGCCGCGCGATCACGGTGAGGTTCTCGCCACCCTGAACCCGGTGGGTGCGCCCTGCCAGTATCCGGTCAGGAATCTTCAGCACCTGCCCAGCCCGCACGTAGTTGGCGTTACGGAGGACCGGGTTGGCCGACTTCAGGGCGGCGATGCTCACGCCCGCACGCCCCGCGATCACCGTGAGGTTGTCTCCTGGCTTGACCCGGTAGCTCCCCGCCGCCTCCGCCGTGCCCCCAGGCAGGAGGCCGGGCAAGAGGAGGGCAGCGGCGGCCAGCAGGCCCCGCACCACCGGACGACGGGAGCGCCGGATGAGAGTGGGATTCACGCCGCTTAGTGTAATGGTGGGACACAGACCTGGATGTGAACAAACCTGTCGCGCGTTACCTTGCGAATATGTCATACGGATTCTGGTTGAACAGTTCCCCAAGCTGTTCAACCCGAGCAGAGCGAGAAGGGACAAGACGGTTGCCGGGAAAGGAGTTGATTTATCGGCGCTCTCCCGGTGGGAGAACGGAATGGACGGAAACCGTATCAGGCCCCCCCTACGCCCCACCCCCCGGCTTCCGGCGGCGGCGCCTGCTGCTTGCCTGGGACGGGGCCGAGTTCGCCGGGTGGCAGTCGCAACCCCACGCCCCCAGCGTGCAGGACACCCTGCACGCCGCCTTCACCCGGCTGGGAGCGGATGACGCTGCCCGCCCGGTGGCCGCCGGACGCACCGACGCGGGAGTCCACGCGGAGGCGATGCCCGCCCACATCGACGTGCCGGTGGCCTTCCGGGTGCCCACGGAGCGGCTGGCCCGTGCCCTCAACGCCCATCTCCCGGAGAGCGTGGCCGTGCTGGAGGCGGGCGAGGCCCCGCCCGGTTTTCACGCCCGCTTCTCCTGCACCGAGCGGCGCTACACCTACCGGCTGCTGCACGCGCCCCAGCGCCATCCGCTGTGGGCGGGCCGGGCGCTGCACATACCGGGACCGCTGGACGTGCCCGCCATGAACGCCGCCGCCCTGACCCTGCTGGGCACCCACGACTTCGCCGCCTTCGCCACCCAGGAAGACCGCCAGACGGTGCGCGAGCTGCGGGCGCTCGCGGTGCGGCCCGGTCCCGCCGTCCACGGGGGTCAAGTCTGGGAGGTCTACGTCGCGGGCGAGAGTTTCCTGCGCCACATGGTCCGGGGGTTGGTGGGCACGCTGCTGCTGGTGGGGCAGGGCAAGCTGCGTGGGGAGGAGGTGCCCGCCATCCTCGCCGGGCGCGAGCGGGCGCGGGCGGGCGCAAACGTACCCGCACAGGGGCTGACCTTTACGGGGGCGAGTTACGATGCTCCCGCCAGCACCACGTACCGCTCCTCGCGGTAGCTCAGGCCGCGTGGGGTGGCCCGCTGCTTCCACTCTCCCCGCCGCGCTTCTTCCTCCATCCACGCGCAACGGGTCGCCCAGTCCTCCGGGGTCGGTGCCCAGGCCTGCACCGAGATCCGCCACTCGCCCAGCAGGTCCCACCCGACCCCGCGCAGACGCTCGGGCACCTGCGGCACCTCCAGCCTCGGCCCCACGTAGAGGAAGCGGGCACCCGGCGCGGCGAGTTCAGGGAGCCGCAGGATCACACCCGTCGGCCCCCGGCGTGACACGATTAGGTCAAAGGGGCCACGCAAGGCCCCCGGCACCGTGCCCTTGCCGTCCCAGAGGCAGAACTCGGCCTGGGGGGCATTGATACGGGCCTGTTCCAGCAGCTCCGGCACCCGGTCGTAGGCCACCCAGCGGCCAGCCTCGCTCCCAAACCGGGCCGCGTCGGGGCCGTGGCCGCAGCCTGCCTCCAGCACCCGCACCTCTGGCCCCAGCCGCCCTTGCAGCAGCTCGTCGAAGGTCCGTTCGGGGTCGGGGCCGTCCAGCTCGCGGGTCCAGGGATGACGGTACCCGCCCAGCTCACGGGCCAGGCGGGCATACCACTCGCGCGAATGGGGACGGTCGGGCATCCGTGCAGGGTAGGGCGCTCAGCCCCGCTTGGTCACCCCGTCGGTCGTCATCAGCACGCCGTACAGTTCCGGGCGGCGGTCGCGGAAAAAGCCCATTCCGGCGCGGAACTTGCGGGCTTCCGCGAGGTCGAGGGTGTGCAGCAGCGGCCCTTCCTGGGTTTCCCCGAACTCGGCCACGATCTCGCCCGTGTAATCCGAGATGAAGGAGTGCCCGTAGTAGGTCTGTTCCAGGTCCCCGACCTGCTCGGTGCCGATGCGGTTGCTCGACCCCACGTAGGCCGAGTTGCTCACCGCGTGCCCGACCATCGCCCGCTGCCACATCTGGTGGTTGTTGGGCGTCTCGACCTCGGCGGGTTCACTGCCGATGGCGGTGGGGTAGAGCAGGAAGTCCGCGCCCATCAGCATCATCGCGCGGGCGGTTTCGGGGTACCACTGGTCCCAGCAGATGCCCACGCCCACGCGCCCGAAGCGGGTCGGCCAGACCTTGAAGCCCGTCTCGCCGGGATTGAAGTAATACTTCTCCTCGTAGCCGGGGCCGTCGGGGATATGCGTCTTGCGGTAGTTACCGAGGATGGCGCCGTCGGCGTCAATGCACACCAGCGAGTTGTAGTGCGCCTGCCCCGCCCGCTCGAAGTACGACAGGGGCAGGACCACCCCGAGTTCCTGCGCCAGATTCTGAAAGCGGCCCACGAAGGGATGGTCGTCCAGCGGGTGCGCCAGTCCGAAATAATCCTCGCGCTCGACCTGACAGAAGTAGAGATTCTCGAACAGCTCGGGCAGCAGCACGACGTTGGCCCCCTGCCGGGCGGCGTCCCGCACATGGGCTTCGGCGCGGGCGAGGTTGTCTTCAAGCTGGCTGGTCATGTGCATCTGCACGACGGCCAGATTGACGGTCTCGGGGGTGCGGGTCATGGCCCCAGGGTACCCGGCCGGGGCGCGGGGCAGGGTGAAGGAAAGCGGGTTCGGTGGGTTCACGGGAAGGCCCGGCGGGGCGTGTTAGCGTGCCCGCATGACCGCTTCCCCCTCCGGCACCACCGAGGTCTACGTCGATTTCCTGTGCCCCTACGCCTGGCGCGGCGTGGAGCTGGCCGCCGTGCTGCGGCAGGAGGGCCAAGCCTTTCGCCTGCGCCACTTCTCGCTGACCCAGGGCAACCACCCCGACAACGCGAAGGGGACCGTCTGGTGGCTGACCGACCAACCGCTGGGCGAGGGCGACCGCTTTCAGCAGGCGAGCCTCCCCGCCTTCCTCTCCGCGCAGGCTGCCGCCCGCCAGGGGGAGGAGCAGGCGTGGGCCTATACCCTCGCCCTTTACCGCGCCCACCACGAGCACAAGCAGCCGTTGGAGGAGGCCACCTTCGTCCAGGCGGCTCGGGACGCGGGCCTGGACCTGAACCGCTGGGAGGCCGACCGTCAGGACGAGTCCGGCCTGCGGGCCAGCCTGCGCGCCGACCTCGCGGACGCGGCCGAGATCGGCGTGTTCGGCACGCCCACCTTCGTCCTGCCCGACGGGAGCGCCGCCTACTACCGCTTCGAGAACCTGACCCGCGACCCCGATACGGCCCGGCAGTGGTGGGCACTCTACGGCGAGGTGCTGAATGCGGGCGCCGGAATCGCCACCATCAAGCGGGCGAAGAACCGTCCGGCTCGGCGAAGCTGAGCCTGGGCCCGAGCTGAAGTTCCGAGTCGTTGAAAAAAAGTGGAGTTGCGCGAAAGACCCTCACCCAGCCTCTCCCCTCTAAGAGAGCTTTTCTGCCCCCTCTACGTTGGGGAGACTGGCAGAGCCGCTTGCGGAGGGGCCTCGCGCTGCGAGCGGGTGAGGGGTCCCCCCGTCAGCGGCTCGACCCTGCCGTCTCCAGCCCCAGCCGCCGCGCCACCTCGCCCTGCGGCCGCGTCAGTCCGCTGCGAACGTCCATGTAGTCGCGGTACACGTCGTCGAAGCTGTGGATCAGGACCGCCATCAGCCCGTGGTGGTTGACCTCCAGGCCCTGAATCCGGAAGCCCGCCCGGAGCTTGGGCACGATGACCGCGTTGTTGGTGGCGTGGTGGTGGCTGCGGACCAGCGTGTAACCCGCCGCGCGGAAGGTGCCCAGCAGGTGCGGCAGCAACCGGCTATACAGACCCTTCCCCCGGTGGGCGGGCAGCAGGGCCGTGTTGCTCATGTACACGGTGCGCTCGTCCCAGCCACGGGCCGAATGCCAGCCGACCACCTCGCCGCCGTGGGCGAGCAGCCACGCGAGGGTCGGGGCCTCTGGTCGGGCGAGCCGGGGCGTCTCCGCCCAGTCGAAACTTCCGGTGTCGTAGGCGGCGTCTTCCAGACGGGCGTAGACCTGGCGGTAGGTTTCGTTGGAGACGGGGTGCGCCATGTACCCCCGCCCAAGGTCGAAGGCTGGCCCGTCTGTGTGCGGCAGCGGGACGGACGGCACAGGGACCGAGTCGGCCCGCCGCGAGTCCACCATGTTGATCCCCAGCCGCCTCGCCGCCTCCCCGCTTGTCTGCCGGAAGCCGCTGCGGACGTGCATCGCTTCCCGGTAGGCCGGGTCAAGACTCAGCGTCAGGGCCACGTTCAGCCCGCCCTCGTACAGATTCAGGCCCTGAAGGAGGAAGCCTGCCCGCAGCTTGGGCACGATCACCCGGTTGTTCGTCGCCCGGTGGCGGCTGGTGACGAGGGCGTATCCGGCGTCCCGGTAGGCGTCCAGCAGGTGCGGCAGCAGCCGGGTGTAGAGGCCGCGCCCCTGATGCTCGGGCAGAATTCCCGTGTCCGCCATGTAGACGGTGCGCTCGTCCCGCTGGTGGGCGTGGTGCCAGCCGATCAGGTCATCTCCGTGGTAGAGGCCCCACTGGAACGTCTCGCCCAGGGGCGGCGGGGGCTTGGCGGGCGGGCCGAAAGCGTAACCCCAGCCGCCGCCGAAGATGCGGTCTTCCAGCCGGGCGCAGGCGTCGCGGTAGGTGTCCAGCGAGATGGGGCGGGCCGTGTACCCGTCCCCCAGCGCGATCACTCCCCCTGCCACAGCGTCCCGGCGGGCTGCTGCTGGGTCAGGCAGTGGAAGGAGCCGCCGCCCTCGATGATGGCGCGGCTCTGGAGGCCAATCACCTCCCGGTCCAGGAAGAGGGGCCGCAGCACCTCCAGCGCCCGCTCGTCGTTGGGGTCGCCGTACAGCGGCACGACCACGAAGCCGTTGCCGATGTAGAAGTTCGCGTAGGTGGGTGGCAGGCGGCCTTCCGCCCCCTCCAGCCGGGTGGCAGGCAAGGGCAGTTCCACGATGCGGAAGCGTTCGCCGTTGGGGTCGGTCATCTCCCGCAGCTCGGCCAGATTCTTCGCCATGACGGCAAAGTTGGGGTCCGTCTCGTCCTCCGCCACGCTCGTCACGATGGTCCGCTCGTCCACGAAGCGGGTGATGGTGTCGATGTGCCCGTCGGTGTGGTCGTTCTCCAGGCCGCCGTCCAGCCACAGCAGCCGCTCGATGCCCAGCGTGTCCCGCAAGAGCGCCGCGTAGTCGGCTTCCGTCAGGCCAGGATTGCGGGTGTCGGTGAGGAGGCACGAGCGGGTGGTCAGGCCCACGCCCGCCCCGTTGACCTCGATGCCGCCGCCTTCCAGCACTTCCGGGCGGTCCCAGTGGGGAAGCCCCAGGTGGGCGGCGACGTGTTCGGGGATGCGGTCGTCGTTCTCCCACTCGAACTTGCCGCCCCAGGCATTGAAGCGCCAGTTCACCAGCGAGACGCGCCCCCGCCCGTCCCGCACGAAGATCGGGCCGCTATCCCGAATCCACGAGTCGTCGAGGGGAATCCGGTGGTAGGTCACGTCCGCGCCCATCAGCCGCCCCCGCGCGTCCGCCTCGCTCTCCTCGTCGCGGACCAGCAGATGCACGGGTTCGAAGCGGGCAATCGTCCGCACCAGCTCGGCGTAATCGCCCCGCACCCCGGCGAGGTGCCCGAACCAGAGGTCGTCGTCGGCGGGCCAGCTCATCCAGGTCGCGGCGTGTTCGGCCCACTCGGGCGGCATGACAAAGCCCCGCTCGCGCGGGGTGGGGCTTTCGGGGGAGAAGTGCTGCATGGCCGGTATTAAAACAGACCCGGCCTGGGCCGCAGGGTGACCGGAGCTTCAGCGCCCCTGGATTCAGCGGAAGTTCAGCCCCACCCGCAGCCCCGGAGAAAAGAGGTTCAGGCCCTCGCCCTCGCCGGGCAGCAGAAAGGTGTAGCCCAGGCTGCCCTCCGCGAAAGCGGTGACAGAGCGGGCCACGCGCACTTCCCCGTTGATGAGCAGGTGCGGCCGCACCACCGTCAGGATGCCATTGTGCCGCTCCAGGCCCAACCCGGCCCCCGCCTGCACCCGGCTCGCGGTATTCGGCGTGCCTACCAGCGGGAAGAGCACGCTCGCGTCCGCCCCGAAGCCCAGGGTGTAGCCCACCAGGCTGCGGACATCCACGCCCCCCCGCAGCGCGTACCGCTCGGTGTCGTAGGTGGCCTGTACGCCGACGCCGAAGTCCAGGGGCGTATCCACCGAGACCCGCACACCGAAATAGGTGCTCGGCGCGGCCTGGGCCACGCCGGAAGCCAGCGCCAGCAGGCCGCCGCACATCAGGAGTTTGTTCACATTCTCAGCATAGGCGGGATGGGCGGTCAGCGAGGCGCACATCGGCGGCGTATCAGGGCTGACCGTCCGTGAAGGTCAGGCGTGGCAGCCGCCCGAAGGCCGCCTCTCGCAGCCGCACGGGGAGATCCCAACCGTCAGCGACCGATGTGACGCCCTGCTCCGGCAGCGTCATGTGCAGAAGGGCGAAGCGGTCGCCCCGGCGCACCAGCACCGACGCCCTCAGTTCTCCCGCCTGGATGCACTGAACATCTGGGCGGCAACGGCTGTCCTGCACCCGCAGCACGGTCAGGGTGAACTCGCCCAGCCGCCCGGTTTGCCCCGGCTGAAGCTGGAGGGTGGCGGCACTCGCCGTTCCCACGAGGGCCAGAAGAAGGGCAGACACGAGGCGGTGCATGGGCTTCAGAGTGCCGGGGCCACCTGAGCGGGGGCTGACCCTCACCCCAGCAGCGGCCCGCCCTCCGTGCAGGCGAGTGCCCGGAAGTGCCGGGCTTTGTCGGGCAGACCCATGGCGTCGTAGCACTCGGCAAGCTTGAGGGCGAAAAACTCGACGGCGCGGCAGTCTTCCCGGCGCTCGGCGGCCTCCAGACACTCGCGGTAGTGCAGCACCGCGAGGTGGTACTGGGCTCCAGCGGCAGCGTGTTGGGCTCGGCAGTGGCTCATCCGGAGGGACACGATGTCGGTGCGAACGCCGTTCATGGCCCTGAGTGTAGACACCCTGCCGGGCAGATGAATGAAAGATGAAGCGGATTCGGTCGTGCACAGGGCGTTGTTTGAACTGGGTCAAATCCTACAAAATGCCGTGCAGGGCGGGCCGCGCCACCTATCCCACCACCCGCGCCCGCACGCTCAGCAGGGGCAGGTTCACGCCTTCCAGCCGCACCTTGAGCGCCGTGCCGGGTGCAGCGGGGGTGCTGGTCGGTACGTCAAAGGCGAGGTCGGGAATCAGCAGCGTGGCCTGCGGTCCCCGGCGGTCCACGACCACGGCGTCCCACTCGCGCTCCGGCTGCGCGGCGATGAAGCGTAGGGTGTGGTGCTTGCGGCTGAGGCGCTCGGCCTGCCGGGTGGCGTCGGCGTTCATACCCGCCTGCGCGACCCGGCCCGCGACCGCCTTGCCGTTCAGGGCCTCGCCCCCGGTGAGGTGTGCCCGCAGTTGCTGGTGCACCACCAGGTCGAGGTAGCGCCGCATCGGGCTGGTCGCCTGCGCGTAGAGATCCAGGCCCATGCCGTGGTGCGGCCCCGGCGCAGGCTGAAAGCGGGTGCGGCCCAGCGTCTTGCGCCGCGCCCACTGGGCAGGCAGGGTGTCGCCGCGCACCTCCCGCGTGGGGGCGTCCTGGGTGGCAAAGGGGAGCGCGAGGCCGTGGTCGTCAGCGTAAATGGCCGCCCCCCACCCCGCCAGCGTCATGCACTCCTGCACCACGGAGCGCATCTCCGGCTTGGGCAGCGGCAGGACGGCCGCGCCGTGTTCGTCGGCCTTGACCCGGACTTCCGGCAGGTCAATGGAGAGTGCCCCCTCTCCCTCACGTAACTCGCGGCTCGCGCGGGCGAGGCGGGCCAACGACACGAACGGTTCCTCACCCGCCTCCAGCCGCTCCTGGGACTGGGTGTAGGTCAGCCGCGTGACCCTCACGGTGGTCAGGTGCACGTCCACCGCGTCGGCGTTTCCATCGGCGTCGAGGTCCAGCGA
The DNA here is from genome assembly GCF_009377345.1 of Deinococcus terrestris. Taxonomy (NCBI): domain Bacteria; kingdom Thermotogati; phylum Deinococcota; class Deinococci; order Deinococcales; family Deinococcaceae; genus Deinococcus; species Deinococcus terrestris. Next base: position 108,890 of record NZ_WBSL01000004.1, read on the forward strand.
GATGGACAGGGCGGGCGAGGTCTCGTGCAGCCCCAGGCCCGCCCGCTCGACCACCGCGTCGGGCAGCATCCCCACCGTGCGGTCAGGCAGGTAGAGGGTGGCGCCCCGCGCCCGCGCTTCCTGGTCGAGCGGGCTGTCCGCCGGGACGAGCGCGGCCACGTCCGCCACATGGACCCACAGCCGGGTCAGCCCCCCGCCAAGGTCCTCCAGGCCCACCGCGTCGTCAGGGTCGCGGTTGCCCTCGTCGTCGATGGCAAAGGAGGGCAGGTGAGTCAGGTCCAGCCGGGGTTCCGAGGCGAAGTCGGGCACGGGCAGCGCCACGTCTTGCAGCGCCGCGCCCAGGCGGTCAGCGTAGGGCGTCCGCGTCTCGTCCCACACCCCCAGCCGCAGCAGCAGCGTGTGGGCGGCTTCCGGCGTTTCCGGCTGTGAGAGGTCGCGCAGGGTCCGGCTCTTTTCCGCCTTGCCCCGCGCGAGCAACTCCACCTCCGTCCGCTGGGCAGGCGTGAGGTCCGGCAAGGCAGGGGAAGGGCTGGTCATGGGAATGAGGATACGGGGCGGAGGCAAGGAGGGCCGAATGGAAAGCCGCAGTTGCCAAAATCTGGAGGAAGCGTTTGGACTGGGTGCAGACGGGCCATCTCAGGAAGCAGGCTGAACACCGAAAAATGGCGTTAGAGACGGCATCCATCTATAACTCGCTCCAACCGCCTCTCGAAAAGCTATAAAGCCAGACTTGACACACAGGTAAAGAGATGTTTCTATTCTGACAAAGGAGGAGCGCATGAATGAGCAGGCGAACGAAGGATTTCGCGCACAGGTGGAGCGTCTGGTGGCCGAGGGCAAACTCACCCCCGAGGAAGGGCAGGAACTGCTGGGGGAACCGGAGGGAATGGCAGTCGAGGACGCGCCGGAGAACATGGCCGCGCATTACACGGCGTCCGGCGAAGACACGCCGCCCGACCTGCACCTGGACGTAAGCGGGTTTACCCTGCGCGTCGTTCTGGATTCAGGGGTGGTGAGCCCGCAGTTGCACGCCAGCGAGGACGGCAGACTGCTGCTGGAAGCCCGGCCGGACGGCTGGCGGGTGGCGCGGCGGCCGGGGCAGGAGCACATCGGCTGGAGTTCGGTCAGCGCGGTGCTGAGCCTGCCCTTTGCCCCCCGGCATGTGCGGGCGCGGGTCAGCGGCGGCAACGTGACCCTGCCCGACCTCGGCGGCGAACTCGTCGCGCAGGTCAGCGGCGGCAATGTCCGGGCGGGCCGTGCGGCCAGCTTGCAGGCCGAGGTCAGCGGCGGGAACCTCACGGCGGCCGAGCTGAGCGGCCCCACCCAGGTCAGCGTGAATGGCGGCAACCTCTCACTGGAGGGCGCCCGCACCCTGAATGCCACCGTCAACGGAGGCCACCTGAAATGGGCCGGATGCCTGACGGGAGGCGAGCACCGGGCCGAGGTCAACGGGGGAAGTGCCACCCTGCGCCTGCTGCCGGGCAGCAGCGTGACCGTGGAGGCGGACGTGACCGTGGGCAGCTTCAAGGCCGATTTCCCGACCGAGCGCCGGGGCAGCTTCATGACCATGCAGCACACCGGGCGGCTCGGCGCGGGCGAGGCCCACCTCTCCTGCCGGGCGACGGCGGGGCAGATCAAGGTGGTGACCGCATGAGGGAAAAAGTCCGGCGCATTCTCGACCTCGTGCGGGCGGGCAAGCTCACGCTGGAGGACGCCGCCCCGCTGCTGGCCGCCCTCAGCCCCCGGCTGGCGATGACCGACGCCGACCGCGAACTGATCGCTTCGCTGCTCTCGCGCGGCGAACTCGACAGCGGGCAGGTGGCCGAACACCTGCTGCTGCTGCGCGGCGTGAAGGACACCCCCCAACCGCCGCAGCCGCCCCGCCCGCCGCAGTTCTCCGGCAACTGGGTGTGGGACGGGCGCGGACGCCGTGGCCCCGGCCCGGTGAACATTCCCGTGAACATGGAGGGCATCATGGACAGCGTGGGTTCCGTGCTGGAGCGGGTGGGCGAGGTCGTGGACGCGACCCACGGCCACGGCCCGGCGCACCGTCCGTCCCCTTCCGCCACGCCGCGCATCCTGCGGATCGAGGTGGAGTCCAGCGAGGGCGACAGCTACAACGCGAACCTCCCGGTCAGCCTCGCGCCCCACCTGGGCAAGCTGATTCCCCGCCACGGCATCGAGGCGCTGGAACGGGCTGGCTTCACCCTGGAGGCCCTGCACCTCCTGCTGGAATCTGGTCCCCCGCCCGGCAACCTGATCAGCGCCGAGGACAGCGAGGGCAACAGCGTCAGCATCACCCTGAAGTAACGCAGACGGGGCGTGGGGAGGCCGAGCGGTCCCCACGCCCGCCCGCGTCTCCTGACCCCGCCTAGAGTGACCCCATGTCCAGACCCCTGCCCCTGCCCTTTCCCGACGAGACGGAAGCCCCCCTCGTCACCGAACTGCGTTTCCCGACCAGCGGCGTGACCGTGCGCGGCGTCTTTGACCTCAACGAGTTCGCCACCCTGTCCCCCGAGAATCTGGAGTTTCTGCGGCTGTATATCCGCGTGCGGGGCAACCTCAAGGAAGTCGAACGGGTGCTGGGCCTGAGCTATCCCACCGTTCGCGCCCGCTTCGACACCCTGCTGCGCGCCATCGGCTACGAACCCGAACCCGCCGACCCCCAGAGCGAGGTGCTGCTGAGCCTGGAACGCGGTGAAATCACCCCCGACGAGGCGGCACGGAAGCTGCGGCGCTAAGCTCCGCTGCCCTTCGCGCGTAGGCCGCCGCGTGCGGGGCGTGGGCGGGGACGTGGGCGGTGGCGGCGGCGTGCCCGGCGGCGCGGGCAGCGGCTTTCGCGGCCTCGCCCGGCCCTTCCCGCGCCGCCGCATGAGCGGCAAAGGCGGCCGCCCGCGCCACTGGCACCGTGATCTCCCCCCGTGCCCAGGCCCGCGCCGCCTCAATCGCCTCACGGGGCCGGGAGTCGGTCGGACAGGCGGCCTCGAACAGCGGCAAGACCTGCTCGGCCTCGTCGGCGGCGGCCAGGGCGAGGGCGCGGTGGGCGGGGTCGGCGGGGAACGGGGACATGGGCTGGGTTACGCGAGCTTCCGCAGGTCGTCCCACACCAGCCGGACCTCGCGCAATTCGCCGCCGGGAATGGGAACCCTTTTCACGCCGTCCTCGCGCCCGCCCTGCCGCACGTACCACGCCCGCGTGGGGTTGACGTCCAGCACCCACAGGGCAAGAGAGCAGTGCCCCTGTGCGTGGAGCTGCCGGGCCGCCTCTACCAGCAGTGCCCGTCCCAGGCCCAGGCCCTGCGCCTCCCTCAGCGCGTAGAGGGTGTACAGCTCCGCGTCCACGTCCGGATGGTCGCGCGTCGGCCCGGCGGAGGTGAAGGCGACCGCCGCTCCCTCCCGCTCTCCTACCACCACAATCTCCTGACCCTGCAGGAGGGTCTGCCGCCAGGTCGCCTCCCGCCGCTCGCGCATGACCTCATCGGTCATCCGGGCCAGGAAGTCGTCCGGCAGCAGCCCGGCGTAGGTCTCGCGCCAGCTCGTGACGTGAATTCGCGCCAGCGTGGGCGCGTCGGCGGGGGTGGCGGCCCGTACGCGGAAGGGAAGGGTCATGCTCCAGCCTAGACGACCCCGCCGGGTGGGGAATAACCCCAGGGTTGGCGGTGCCCCCTGTCCGGCGGATAACCTGCCCGCCATGTCACGGCGGGCGCCGGGGGTCCTGGCGGGCAGTCCGAAATTCCGCTTTCGGTACGGCTCGCAGTCAGGAACGTGGCCCTCACGGTGTGGCTGTGGCGGCGACCGGACCACTTCACCCGGATCTCGACGCCTGGCTGGGGGGCCGAGCGCGGCGGGGCTGGGGAACCCTGGAGCGTGATCCTCTTCGGCCTCGACCAATTCAAGGCGATTAACAATGCCCACGGGCACCTCATGGGCGACCGGGTGCTCCGGGCGGTCGCGGCGGCGGCCCGCTCCACGCTCGGCCCCGGCGAGCGACTCGGGCGCTGAGGCGGCGAGGAATTTCTGGTCGTGCTGCCCGGACAGACTCAGGCACAGGCCGCCGAACTCGCCGCGTGGCTCTCGGAGACGGTCGCCGCGCAGGAGGTGCTGGGGGAGGGAGGCTCAGTCCTCCCCCTCGCCCCGCCCCGCCCGCCATTGGGTGTAGGTCATCCGGTCCATCTGGAAGGTGTCTCGCGTGTGCGTGTAGGTGCCGCGCCCGCCCATTCGCCCGATCAGGTCCAGCGCCGCCGTGTCCACGTACAGCCGCTCGGGATTTTCCAGCGCCCCGGCCGCCAGATGCAGCCCCAGCACTTCCCCCAGCACGATGCGGGTGCGGCCCACCGTCACCGTCTGGACCTCGCGGCATTCCAGCGCGGCGGGACTCGCGGCCACACGCGGCACCGCTACCCGCACGCCGGGCGCGAGATTTAAGCCCACTGCCCGCGCCTCACCCATGCCGTGCGGAAAGTCGGTCGCCGTCTCGTTCATGGCCTCCGCCAGCGCCGCGCCCACCAAGTTGACCGTGAACTCGCCGCCGGAGCCGATGTTGAGCGCCGTGTCCTTGGGCGTCCCGTCCGGGCGGTCGCCGGGGGCGAAAGCCACCACGCCGGGGTCCGATCCCATCAGGCCGAAAAAGGAATAGGGCGCGAGATTGACCTCGCCGCCCGGCCCCAGGGTGCTCACCCAGGCGATGGGCCGGGGCACCACGACGGCGGTGAGCAGCTTGTAGCGCTCGGGGGCGGAGAGGGCGGCGAAGTCAAAGTGCCGGGTCTCGGGCGTCGGGGCCTCGGGGGTCATGGGGCCAGCCTAGCGGCGCTATCCTGCCCGCGTGCCAGGCGACCCCCTCACCTACCGCGAGGCCTACGCGCGGCTCTCACGCATCGCCGCCGAATTGGAGACGGGCGAGGCCGACCTCGACCGGGTGCTGCCCCTGCTGGAGGAGGCCCGCACCGCCTATGCCGCCTGCCGGGAGCGCATCGCGGCGGTCGAGGCGGCCCTGGCGGGCGACTGGGGCGAGGAGGTGGGAGCCGCAGACGAGGACGAGGCGGACCCGGCCCCCGAGCCCGACGACGACCCTTTCTGAGCGGCCCTGCCCCCGTCCCGCCGGGTATCCTTCTCTCATGAGTGACGCCCGCCGCGCTGCCCCCGACGCCGCCGGAGCGGCCCCCCGCGTGAATCCTCTGGTGTACCGCGCCGTCGTCTTCGTGATGGGCCTGCCGCTGCGCTTGCGGGGCGAGCGGGTGGAGGTGCAGGGCCGCGAATACGTGCCGCCCCCCGGCACCCCCCTGATCGTGGCGGCGAACCACCGCTCGGCGCTGGACCCCTTCATCATTGCGGCCAGCCTGCCGCCGGGCCGATTCCTGCAATTCATGGCGAAAAAGGAATTGTTCGTGCCGGTGATCGGCCACATTATCCGCGCCGGGGGGTCCTTTCCGGTGGACCGCAGCACCAACGACCTCGGGGCGGTGCGGACCAGCCTCCGCATCCTACAAGCGGGGGGCACGCTGGGCATCTTCCCGGAGGGCACACGCGGCGGCGGCGAGTTGCACGGCGGGGTCGCGCTGCTGGCACTCAAGGGCAAGGCCCCCATCCTCCCCGTCGGCTTGAGGCGCGAGGGCAAGCGCTGGCTCGTGCGCTTCGGCCCCACCCTGCCGCCCACCGGGGGCATCAAGGCGCTGACGGCCGAGGTGGGCGACCGCCTCGCGGAACTCGCCGGGGAGCCGCTGCCGAGCTAGGTGGGCGGGGAAGCGCACTAACCTTCCTTTTCCCGCCCCGCTGTGCCCTATAGTGCCCCCGACGGAGGCAGGGAAAGCCGGTGAAAGTCCGGCACTGTCGCGCAACGGTAACCCCCCGCCGAGGGAGGAAGTCCGAACACCGGCCCCGTCCCGGCCTGCTCCCAGCGGGCGAGCCGGTTGGCCTGACCTCTCGCGGACTGGAGGAACCGCCCTGGCGCAGCACAGCCGCCCCCCTGGGGGCAGGAAGCCGCCCCCGGACGTGCCGAGACCCCCATTCCGCCCCCACCGGGGCGGTTTCGTCGTTTCCGGCCCCCACACGCGGAGGAGAGCCCAAGAGGAGCCTCACCCATGAAGACTCTCCCTGCCAAGACCGTGCTGGCCGCGTCCCTCCTCGCCCTGCTGCCCACAGCCGCGGCGACGACCTACCCCCTGACCCTCACCGACGACCTGGGCCGCAAGGTGACCCTCAAGGCCGAACCCAAGCGGATTATCAGCATGGTGCCGGGCCACTCCGAGACGCTGTGCGCCATCGGCGCGTGCGGCAAGCTCGTCGGGGTGGACCGCTACAGCGACTACCCCCAGCAGGTCGCGCGGCTGCCCAAGGTGGGCGACCTCTTCGCCCCCGATGTGGAGGCGATGGTGGCCCTCAAGCCCGACCTCGTGCTGGTGAGCCAGTACAGCAAGCTGGAGGGAACGCTGACCCAGGCAGGCATCCCGACCATCGCGCTGGACATGGAAAAGTACGACGAGGTCTTCTCCAAGACGCTGACCCTGGGCCGGATCGTGAACCGCGAGGCGCAGGCGAAGAACGTGGTGCTGAATATCCGCCGTGATATCGCCCGCGTGGAGATTCTGACCAGGAACGCGGTCCGCAAGCCCACGACCTACCTGGAGGTGGACCCCACCCCGTACTCGGTCGGGCCGAACTCGTTCATGGGGGTGCTGCTGGGCAAGGCGGGTGCCCGCAACGTCATCCCCGCCTCGCTGGGCGACTTTCCCAGGGTGGACCCCGAGCTGATCGTGAAGGCCAACCCCGAGCTGATGCTGGGCCTGACCCGGCAGGCAGCGGCGGCCCGGCCCGGCTGGAGTGGCCTGAAAGCGGTCCGGGCGGGCCGGGTGCTGGACCTTCCGAAGGACCTGAACACCATCCTCAGCCGCCCTGGTCCCCGGATGGGGCAGGCGCTGCGGGGGCTGGCGCGGCTGGTTCACCCCGAGCTGTTCCGGTGAGCGGGCGGGCCGTGAGCCATGAGCCTTGAGCGCACCGACGCCGTGACGCCGCCGCGCCTCTGGCGGGTGGGACGCACCGCCGCGCTGGTGGCGGCCCTCCTCGCCGCCGTCGTACTGGCGGTGGGGCTGGGCAGCGTGTATATCCCGCCAGGCGAGGTGCTGGGGGCGTTGGGGCGCGGGGTGGCGAGCCTCTGGACGGGCGCGGAACTGTCCCCGGAGGACGTGATCGTGTGGCAACTGCGGCTGCCGCGCGTGGCGATGGGCGTGTTGGTGGGGGCGTGCCTGGCGGTGTGCGGCGGGGCCTTTCAGGGGGTTTTCCGCAACCCGCTGGCCGACCCCTACCTGCTGGGCGTGGCGAGCGGGGCGGGGCTGGGGGCCACGGTCGCCATCGTCGCGGGGTGGCCGCGCCCGCTGGTGCCGGTGGCCGCGCTGCTCGCGGCGCTGGCGGCGGTCAGCCTGACCCTGACGCTGGCCCGCGAGGGCCGCCGACTGCCCCCCGTCCGCCTGATTCTGGCCGGGGTGGTAGTGGGCAGCATCCTGAGCGCGGTGTCCACCTTCCTGATCCTGCGCGGCGAGGACCGGGCGCGTCAGGTGCTGGCCTACACCCTGGGTGACCTGGGCTTCAGCGGCTGGGGGGACGTGCTGACCGTGCTGCCCTACGCGCTGGCGGGGGGCGGAGTGCTGATGCTGCTGGGCCGGGCGCTGGACACCCTGCAACTCGGGGACCTGACGGCCCGCAGCCTGGGGGTCCCGGTGGAGCGGTTGCGGCTGCTCGTCGTGCTGGCCGCGAGCGTGGCGACTGCCGCCGCCGTCGCGTATGTGGGCATCATCGGCTTTGTGGGGCTGGTGGTGCCGCATGTCGTCCGGCTGGCGTGGGGGGCGGGGCACCGGGTCCTGCTGCCCGTCTCGGCGCTGGCGGGGGGCACCCTGCTGGTGCTGGCGGACCTGCTGGCCCGCACCACGCCGCTCTCACAGGTGGGCGTGGTGACGACGCTGCTGGGGGGGCCGTTCTTCCTGTGGCTGCTGCGGCGGGGGGGCCATGACTAGCCCGGTGGTCGGCACGGGCACGCTGGAGGCCCGCGACCTCCATGTCCGTGCGGGGAGTTTCCCGGCCGTGCAGGGCGTCTCGGTCGCCTTCCGGGAGGGCGAGTTCAGTGCCGTCATCGGGCCGAACGGGGCGGGGAAAAGCACGCTGCTGCGGGCGCTGCTGGGGCTCACGTCGTCGGAATCGGGCGAGGTGCGGTTGCTGGACCGCCCCCTCCCCCAGTGGACGCGGGCGGAGCGGGCGCGGACGCTGGCCTACCTCGCGCAGGGCGAGGGCCTTCCGGAGGCGGCACGGGTGCGCGACGTGGTGGCGCTGGGGCGCGGGGCGGGGGAGTGGACCTGGGGCCTGTTGCCCCGCCGTCCCTGGACTGCCGAGGACGAGGCGGCGGTGGACCGCGCCCTGGAGCGCACCGACACGGCCCGCTTCGCCGGGCGGCGGGTGGGCGAGTTGTCGGGCGGCGAACGCCAGCGCGTGAGCCTGGCCCGCGCCCTCGCCGCGCAGCCCCGCTTCCTGCTGCTGGACGAGCCGACCAACCACCTTGACCTCGCCTACGGGCTGGAGATCATCCGGCACGCCCGCTGCGAGGCCGCCGGGGGCCTGGGCGTGGTCGCCGTGCTGCACGACCTGAACCTCGCCGCCCGCGCTGACCGCCTCGTGCTGCTGCACGGGGGCCGGGTGCTCGCGCAGGGCGCCCCCACCGAGGTGCTCACGCCCGCGCACCTGCATGCCGCCTACGGCCTGCGCGTGCGCGTGCTGCACGACGGGGACCGGCCCGTTATCCTGCCGGAGGACTGATGCCCCCCAGATACTTCAAGACCAACGGCCACCTGCTCGTCTGCCAGGGCCAGAACTGTCAGGCGCGGGGGTCCGTACTGCTGCACAAGGCCCTCTGGACCCACCTGGAGCGGCAGTCGCTCGCCTACTACAAGACGGGCGGCACCGTGCGCCTCACCGAAAGCGGCTGCCTGGGGGCCTGCTCGTTTGGCCCTGCCCTCTGCGTGTACCGCGCTGCGGAGGGCAGGCTGGAGGAAGGCTGGTACGCGGCAGTGGACTTCCCGCTGGCGACGCGCATCGCCCAGGCCGTGCAGGACGGGGCGGCGTTGCCGACGGAACGGAAGTACGGGCCGGAATAGGCCGTCGCCTCTGACCAGAAGTTTCCCCTGTCCAGCACTCGCCCCCGGCTTCACAGGCCGGGGGCTTTTTCTGGGGCGAAGGATGGTCGCCCCCCCGCATCCCCTTACCCCGGCAGGTCGGTCAGCGCGTCGAGGATCAGGAAGTCGGGCCGTCCCACCGTGCCGCTGGACTGCATGGTGGCGCGAACCTCCGGGTCGTTCAGAAAGCCATCGAAGGCTTCGCGGCTCTCCCACTCGAACAGGACCCGGACCTGATTCGGGTGACCGGGCACGGTGAAGACGCGGCTGCTGCGGCTGCCGTGCTTTCGCCGTGCCTTGGCCCCCGCCGTGGCAAACACGCCGATGAACTTCTCAAGGTCGCTGATCTCGACGGTCGCCCAGATATGGATCATGGCGTGCCCCCTTCTTCCGGCGGGGGGGACCTCAGCCCCGCACCACTTCCAGCAGCTTCTCGCCGTACTTGCGCAATCTCTCCGGTCCCATGCCGCGCACGGCCTTCAGGTCGTCCATCGTGTAGGGCACCCGGCGGGCGATCTCGGCCAGGGTCGCGTTGCTGGCGATGATGAAGCGGCTGACCTCCTGGCGCTTGGCCTCCGCGTTGCGCCACTCGCGCAGCCGGGCGTAGATGGCTGCCTGCTCGTCGGTGAGGTCGGCGGCGGGGTCGGGGGCCGCGCCTGCCTCGGTGGTCACGGGCAGGTCCGGGGCGAGGTCGGGCGCAGCGGGCACGGGATCGGGCTGGGGTTCGGGCGCCGCGTCTTCCGTGCTGGGGGCCTCGTCGGTGGCCTGCTCCTCGGTGGAAGGCGCCTCCTCCTCGGCGGGCTGCTCGGCTTCGGGCTCGGCCAGGGGCGGCTGAACCTCCAGTTCGGGCTCGTCGGGACCGTCGCTCACCGGGATGGGCAGCGGAGCGGGCTCGGCGTAATCGCTGCCACTGAAGACGATCTCGGGGGTCCAGACTTCTTCCTCGGGTTCGGCAGGCGTGGGCGCCTGCGGGGCCGGAGCCTCCGTCACGGGCGCCTCAAAGGTCACGCGGGTAGGGGGGCTGTCCGGCTGGTCGGGGCGGGCCTCGTCCGGCTCGGGGCGGTCGGGCTCGGGCAGGCGGGCAAAGCGTGGCGCCTCGGTCCCCGTCCCCGTGGTCGGCCCCTCCGCACGTCCCCCCCGGTCCCGGCGAAAGCGGTCGCGGTCGCGGCGGAAGCGGCCTTCGTCCTCGCGCTCGGGTCGTCGGTCCTCGGTTCGTCCCCCCTCGCGTGCGGCAGGTGCCGGGGCAGCGGGCGTCTCGCCGCGCAGCAGGGCGAGGGCCGTTTCCGCGTCCTGGAGCCCCGGCGTGAACACCACCCCGCCGTCCACGCTGCGGGTCGCGGCCAGCACGCCGCCGGGAGCCCAGGGGGTGTCGGGGGCGCTCTCGGGCGGGAGCAGCAGCGCGGTGGGGCCAAAGGGCAGCGCACCGCCCCCCAGCCGCTCGGCCATCGCCCCCACCGTGCGGGCCACCCGCGCCAGCCGCAGCGGGAGGGTCGCCACGTCACGCAGCGCGAGGGCCACGGCGGTGTCCGAGGGCGCGGGCGCGGCAGGCGTGGGGGCCTCTCCCTGCCCGAACAGCAGCGCGAGGTCGGTGTCCCCGAAGCCCGTCAGCGTCATCCCGTGGCGGTAGACCACGTAGGTCGCGCCCTGAGCGAACCAGCCGCCGCCGGGGGCCAGGGTCGCGTCCACGATCACGGGCACGCCCAGGCGCTCGGCGCGGCGCAGCAGCCGCTCGTCGGGTTCGGCCAGCCACACGGCCCGCGCCCCGGTCCAGTCGGCGTCCAGTCCGGCGGCGGCCAGCCCGAAATTCGCCAGCGCCGCGCGGCTGACGCCCAGGCGCTCGTCCACCCGCACGGTGCCCGGCCCCAGCAGCGCCCCGAGCTGCCGGGCCAGCGCCGCTTCGCCCGCCAGGGTCAGGCCCCACCCGGCGCCCTCCAGATCGGCCAGAGCACGGGCCAGCCGCGCGTGGGGATCGCCGCGCTCGGCGTGCAGGACCACCAGCCGGGCGTCGGGGCGGGCGGGGGGAGAGGGGAAGTCAGCAGTCATGCCCTCCATTGTGCCGCACCGCGCCGGAAGCGCGGGCCCCCAGATGGAGGGGAAGCCAAGGCAGGTGGGGAGATGTCCGGCTTCCGGATGCCGTACGGTGGACCATGCGACGCCTCCTCTTGACGGCCCTGCTGCTGCTGCCCCCCACCGCCCTCGCCGGGGGCCAGGAGGGACCGCCCCCGGCCGCGCCCCGCACGGCGGCCACCGCCCCGGTGCTGCGGCTCACGGCCCCGGTGGGGACCGCGGTCAACCTGGTCACCGAGACCGTCTCGCGCACCGAGGTGGAAAGCGTGGAGGTGCAGGGCGAGGACGCCGCCGGGATGGAGGCGGCCCTGCGCGAGAGCTTCGGCGGGGGCGAGGCTCAGCGGGCGACCGGGGAGGCCAGCACCCGCGTGCAGTCACGCGGCGCGGACGGCTCGGTCGTGCTCGTCGACACCATGCTGATTCCCTTGCCCGACGGGGGGGAGGTGGCCCTGCGCGTCTTCCAGACCGTACGCCCGGACGGCACCCGCACGGGCCTGCGTTTCGAGGTGGACGACCCGACCCTCCAACAAATTTTCGCCGGTCTGAACACCGAGCAGTTCCTGGAGCAGTTCGCCACGAACGACCCCGCCAACAACCTCTACGGCTTCCCGCTGGTCCCCGGCCAGAGCCGCACCGCCACCGCCACCCTGGACGCGCAGGCCCTGTTCGCGGGGCTGTTCGGCGGTCTGTTTGGCGTCGGGGGCACCGATGTCCCGGCGGTGCAGGCCTCGCCGCTGACCACGCGGACCAACACGACCTACCGGGGCCTGAACGCGGCCCGGCAGCACGTGTTCGAGACCAGCAGCACCTTTTCTCCCTGGAGCTTCGGATTCGGGGGCGGGGCGGATGGCCCGGAGATCCGCGCCGAACTGCTGCCGCAGGGGAGCCGCAGCGCGACGACCACCCTCTTTCGCGCCGACGGCCTGACCGCAGGAGGAACCCAGAGCCAGACCCTGCGAATGCGCCTCACGATGACCGAACCGGACGGCGAGACGATGCAGGTCACCTTCCGCGTCACCACCGAGGCGACCGTCCGCATCCGCTGAGAGGGAAGGGGGTGGGGATCCTCAGCGCCCGAAGCGCCGGTCCCGCCCCTGAAAGTCCCGCAGCGCCCGCAGGAAGTCCACCCGGCGAAATCCCGGCCAGTACACGTCGCAGAAGTAGAACTCCGAGTAGACGCTCTGCCAGAGCATGAAGCCCGACAGGCGAATCTCGCCGCTGGTGCGGATGATGAAGTCGGGGTCGGGGGTGCCCGCCGTGTACAGGTGGGCGCTGATATGGTCGGGCTCCAGCTCCGCGACGACCTCCGGCAGGCCAGCGCCCTCAGCCGCCCGCCGCGAGAGGTGGCACTTGATCGCGTCCACGATCTCCTCGCGGCCCCCGTAGCCCACCGCGATGTTGAGGGTCATGCCGTCGTAGGCGGCCGTCTTGTCCTCCAACTCGCGCAGGGCATCGAGAACGTGGGGTGGAAAGGCGCTGTGCTGCCCAATGGCCCGCACCCGCACCCGGTTGGCGTGGATGCGGGGGTCGGTGGCGAGGTTGCGGGCCTCGCGTTCCAGCAACCCCAGGATGTGCGCGAGTTCCTGGGGGTCGCGGCTGGTGTTGTCGGTGGACAGCACCCAGATCGTCACCGCCGGGATGCCCAGTTCCAGGCACCACTGGAGGACCTCGTGCGCCTTGTCCGCCCCGAAGGAGTGCCCCAGCTCACGCTGCATCCCGGCGGCGCGGGCGTAGCGGCGGTTGCCGTCCAGAATCAGTCCCAGGTGCCGGGGCAGCCGCCCGTGCGCCCGGACCTCGCGGGCAAGGCGCCGCTCGTAGCCCCACAGCAGCGCCCCCCGCCCGGTGTCCCTGACCTTCTGGGCGGTACGCAGCGCGGTGTGGAGGGCGGGGCGGCTCATGTCGGGGGGCAGTCTAGCGCCTGGGCTGTGGGGGCGGGGTCCCTCCAAAGGGGGAGGTCAACCCGGCGCGAACAGCGACTCGGCCCGCTGCCGCCAGAGGTCCAGCGCCTTGTGGTCCAGCCGCGAGAGGGCCTCGGCCGCCACCGGAACCGGGGCCGGGCCGCCCGTCGCCGCGTAGACCGTCAGCCGCACCCGGCGGTGGGTCATGGTGTGCTGAACTTCCCCCAGTTCGCCCGTGACGGCGGCACCCAAGCGGGCGCTCAGGCGAGCCAGCGCGTCCGCCTCCCGCTCGCCCTCCCGCACCTCCTCGGTGGGCAGGCCCATCAACCCCCCCAGCAGTGAGCCCACGCGCCGCTCCAGCACGGCCCGCTCGCTGTCCCCGATCAGGAGGGCCACCGCCCGCACCTCGCGCACGGCCGCCCGCACCTTGGGGGCCGGGAAGCCCGCCGGGTCACCCGACGCTCGCGCCACGCACCACGCCGCCAGCGGACACTCTGGGCAGCGCGGCGCTTTCGGGATGCAGACGGTCGCGCCGAGGTCCATCAGCGCCTCGTTCCAGGCGCCCGGTCGGTCGGACTCCAGCAGGGCGTCGGCCTGGGCCTGCACCCAGCGGTCGGTGGGCTGGCGCTCGCCCCAGAGCCGCGCGAGCACCCGGCGCACGTTGCCGTCGTTCACCGCCCGCGCCTCCCCCAGCGTCAGGCTGCTGATCGCTGCCGCTGTGTACGGCCCCACCCCCGGCAACGCCCGCCAGCCCTCGTAACTCTGCGGCCAGCCCTCCCGCGCCACGATTCCTGCCGCCCGGTGCAGGTTGCGGGCGCGGGCGTAATACCCGCAGCCCTCCCAGGCTTTCAGCACCGCCTCAATGGGGGCGGCGGCCAGCGCCTCCACCGTGGGGAAGGCGTCCAGAAAGCGCTCGAAATACACCCGGCCCCGCACCACCTGCGTCTGCTGAAGCAGCACCTCCGACACCCACACCCGGTAGGGGTCGCGCCTCCCCTCCGGCCCCACCCGCCACGGCAGGTCACGGCCCCGCGCGTCAAACCACGTCAGAAGGGCCGAGCGCAGAGCGGGGAAGTCGGCGGGCACGGGCGTCACCGGGGGAGGATAGCGGCGGGGCCGGGTACAGAAGGCGGCGGGGAGCGCAGTCCGGGCCGGGCCTTGAGGGGAACTTGAGCGAGCCCCGGCCTGTGGCAAAAGCCGCCGTCGGGTCCAATTGGCGGGGGCACAGTGAGGACATATGATCGCCTTCCATCCCCAGATGTTCGTGCGGATCGAACAGCTCGAAGGCCCGCGCTCCCCGGTACCGCGCCCGCTGGACAGCGGTTTTCAGGAGGGGCGTCTCTACCGGGTCCTCGGCGTGTATAACCCCTCGGAAACGTCCGACGCCTACTTCATCCTCGCCAATGACCGCGACGAGCTGTGGTTCATCTGCCAGCGTCACCTGCGCTTCGCGGGGTTACACGACACGGCGGCGCACCACCTGCCCGGCCCGGACCCGGTGCTGGGCAGCGCGGCGGACTGAGGGTGGGGCGGCTTAAGCTGAGGCGTGCTCTGGTTCATTCAGGCCCTCGCCCTGGGTCTGGTCCTGCTGCTTCTGGGTGGGGTGGCTGGGCGGAGGGACGCGGCCTGGAAACCGCTGTCGGTCGTGTTCCTCCTCCTGGGAGGCAGCCTCACGCTGCTCGGCCTCGTCGTCTCCGGGATGGCCGTGCTCTACGCCCAGACCATGCAGTGAACATCCTCCCCATAGCGGAGGCGGGCGCCCCCGCAGGAACGCCCGCCTCCGCTATGCCGTCTGACCGTTACTGCAAGCCCTTCACATAGGTGTGAATGGCCTCGATGCGTTCCGGGGTGGCCTCCTCCCCGTTCAGGCCCGTCTCCGCGAAGCGGGGCATGACGGGGGCAAGGACGCGGCCTCCAGGCGCCTGACCGTGCAGCACGGCGGCATTGAAGTCGGGTCCCGACCACGCGGCGCTCTCGGCCAGGCTGGGGCCGACCCCGCCCTGCGCCTGCGCCCCGTGGCAGCCCCCGCAACTGCTGGCGTAGAGGGTCTGCCCGTTGACGGTGGTGTCCCCGGCGGCGGCCGTCACGATGGCGCCCCCGCCCGTCTCGTGCGCCACGTTCACTCCGGCGCGGTAGGACCCGATGCCGATGACGGCGGCGAGGGCCACGAAGCCCACGATGGCCGTGATTTCCCCACGCGAGAAACCGTCGCCCGACATCAGTAGAGCCTCCAACCGGGAACGAGTTGCATGTTGGCGAACATCCGCGCCAGCACCGGGCCGTACATCAGGATGACCAGCACCAGCGCAACGGCCCACAGCGCCATCAGCGGCTCGGTGGCCTTGACCAGCTTGCTCGCCGTGGCGAGGTTCTCCCCGGCGGGGCTGATCGCCTCCGAGTAGGGGATGGGCGCGGCGGTCTCGCCGTTGTCCACCCGCCCCGAGAGCAGCATCCGGAAGAGAACGTAAAAGTACAGCAGGGCGCTGACCAGCAGAATCACGCCGCTGATCGCGGTGAGCAGAGTGGGAAAGGCGATGGGCAGGTCATTGAACGTCTCCACCAGCGCCGCGCTGACCTGCGAGCGCCGGGGCACCCCGTACAGCCCCTGCCAGTGCATCCCGAGCGCGAAGACCATCATGCCGATAAACCACGTCCACACCGACGCGGAGGCGATCTTCATGGAGGGCAGGCGCTTGCCCGTCAGGTGCGGAATCAGCCACAGGGCGATTCCCATGAAGCTGAGGGTGGTGGCGGTCCCCACCGTGATGTGGAAGTGCCCCGGAATCCAGGCGGTGTTGTGGACCACGCCCGAGAAGGTCGAGCTGGCGTTCACGATGCCGCCCGCGCCCCCCGCGATAAAGGAGATCATCGCCAGCACCTGGGCGCTGAAAATCGCGTTGCCCCAGGGCAATTTGCCGATCCAGCCGAAGAGGCCCCGGCCGCCGCGGGCGCGGGCCGCGTCTTCGAGCGCCGCCCCCACGCTGAAGGCGGTCAGCAGGCTGGGCACCGCGATCAGGAAGGTCAGGAACATGTGGATGTTCTTCCAGAGGTTGGAGATGTTGGGGTCGGCGTACTGGTGGTGAATGCCCACCGGCACGCTGTTGAGCAGGAAGATCACGAAGACCAGCCGGGTCAGCGGCTCGGACACGATGCGCCCGCCCGCATGTCGGGGCAAGAAGGCGTACCACGAGATGTAGGCCGGAAGCACCCAGAAGTACACGATGGCGTGCCCGGTCCACCAGAAGAGCGTCTTGGAGATGAGCGGGTCCACGCCGCCTACCAGCCCCAGCGACCAGGGAATCAGCAGCGCGACCACTTCGATCACGATGCCCAGCGACGCGACCGCCCACATCATCCAGGTCGCCACGCTCATAAAGGCGACCAGCGGCGTCACCTTACCGGGGTTCTCGCGCTTCCAGCGCAGCCACATGTTCACGACCTGCCCGACCACGAACAGGCTGGAGCCCACCATGATCGCCGCGCCGATGTAGAACAGGGCGTCGCCCTGCATGGGCGGGTAGAAGGTGTACAGCAGCGTCGCGCGGTTGAGCAGCAGCGGCACGGCGGCCATCAGGAGCCCCGCCGTCATCACGATGTATGTGAACCACGCGAACTTCATGTTGATGCGCATGCCGAGGTCACGCACCGGGAGGTAGAGCATCCAGCCCGAGATGAAGAACTGGGTGAACACCAGCGCGTTCAGCACCCCGTGCAGCGAGAGGCCCTGGTAATACGAGCCCAGCAGGTTGCGAATAATCGGCCACTCGTAGACGTTGACGCCGCCGTAGTTCAGCGCTTGCAGCGGCCCGATCAGCACGCCGATCAAGAGGGCCAGGAAAGCGGTCACGATGTAGTACTGGGTGACCTTCTTGAGGGAAGCGAGGTAGGCCGCGTCGCTGACGGCCGGGACCTCGCGGATGGGGTGGACCAGCGGCGTGGCCCGTGGGGGAGAGATCGTCACAGGGTTACTCCGTTTGGTCCTGGGCGCGGGCCTGCGTCTCGGGGGCCTCCACGATCACACTGTTGATCATGTTGTGGTGGCCGGTGCCGCAGTACTCGTTGCAGATCAGGCTGAGGGTGCCGGGGCGCCGGAAGGTCGTGGTGAAGCTCGCCACCTGTCCTGGAATCGCCGTCGCGTTGATGTTGGTGCCTTCGACCTGATAGCCGTGCATCACGTCGGCTGAGGTGACGTGGATGGTCACCGGGCGCCCGGCGGGCACGCGCAGCGCGGCGGGCTGGAAGGCGAAGGCGCGGGCGACCACAAAGGCCTCCAGCGTGCCGTCGGGATTCTCGCGCAACCCCGGCTCGGCAAAGGGCGTGGCGGCGAGGTTGCGCGGATCGAGGCGGCCATTGTCCACCCCGGTGATGTGGTGGCCGCCGCCGGTGCCTTCGATGGCGGTGTAGGTGCCGCTGACGAAGCTGGCGAGGGCCGAGACGAAGAGCAGCAGCGCCATCACGACGGCGATACCGAACCAGATGTTCTCGTACAGCTCCAGGGTGTGGTGTTCCAGCCGGGGCGCGGGGGCGGGGGAGCGGGCCATCTCAGCCCCGTCCCTGCTGAATGCCGAGGACCAGCATCCACATCCAGATGAGGGTGAGCACCAGGACGGCCACCACCAGCAGGGTGCCGATGGGGACCACGCTGGGGCGGGAGTGGGAGTCGTGGGCCGCGTCCTGCGCTTGGGCCTGGGCCTGCGGAGTGCGGTCGGGCCGGGGAGGGGGTGTGGTCATGCGGTCTGCTCCTGGGTGCGGGCCTGGGTCTGCCCGGCGTAGTCGCGCAGCAGGTCGGTCACCGTGACCATGCCGACCACCTCGCCGCGCTCCCCCACCACCGGCATCCCGCCGATGCGGCGCTCCAGCAGGGTGCGGGCCACGTCGCGGGCGTCGGCGTCGGGGGTGGTCGTGATCACGCTGCGGCGCATCACGTCGGAGACGCGAATCCCGGCCAGTTGGGTGGTCGCCTCCCACATGCTCAGGGTGGTCACGCGGCCGGGCATGGTCTCGCGCAGGTCCCGGTCGGTCACGATGCCGACCAGCGCCTCGCCGTCCACCACGGGCAGGCGGCGAATCCCGTGCTGGCGAAGGAGGTGGGCCGCGTCCGGAACACTCAGGTCCGGCGCGGCGCAAACGGGGGGATGGGCCATCAATTCGGAAACAAGCAAGGCGAAACCTCCTTCCGAGGAGGGTGTCGGCCTGCCATTACAGGGTCATTACTGATGGGGAGGGTCACCCGGAACGCCCCCGCCGGGGGCAGGGGCCAGAGTGCCTCGCGGCTTGCCTTATCAGTGGACTTCCGGCCCCCGCAGGGCGCTCAGCAGGGGCGCACGGCGCTGCTGCTCGGCTTCCTCGGCCTCGCGGCACAGCAGCTCCCCGGCCTTGAGGCGCTCGGCCAGCAGCACGGTGTCGGGCATGGGCGTGTCGCCCACCTCGTCGCGCAGGAAGCGGCGGTAGCGGCGGTAGTGCTCGACCGCCTCGAACCGCCCGCGCGTCTGCGCGAGGCAGGTCATCAGCCGCTGGTGGTGGTCTTCCCCGATGTAGGGGTCGGCCCCTACCGCCTGCCCCAGCGCCTGCACGGCGAGCGGGCACTCGCGGCGCAGGCAGTGCAGGGTGGAGAGCGCCACGTAAGCCCGCACCCGCAAGGAGCGCCAGTACAGCCGCGCTTCCTCGACCCACTCGGCGCGGACATGCGGCAGGTACTCGCCGTCCACGCACGACAAGGCCCGGCGCAGCGCCTCTTCGCGTTCCGCATCGTCCTTGGCACGGGCGGCAGCTTCCATCCCGCCTTGCAGGATCGCGGTGTCGCTGGCGGCCAGCAGCTCGGGGTGAAGCAGGTAACGTCCGCGCACCTCGGCCACCGCGTCGGAGCGGCCCAGGGCGGTACGCAGGCGGTGCAGCGCCACCCGGAAGCGGTTGGCGGCCGCCGGGCCGTCATCCAGACCCCACAGGTCGGCCAGCAGGTCGGCGCGGTAGGCTCCGTCGGGGTGGGCGTGGAGGTACCACAGCAGTTCTTCGGCGCTGCGGGCGGGCCAAGTCAGCGGCTGTCCGTTCACGGTGACCTGGGCGTCACCGAGCGTACGCAGGTGGAGGGCAGGGGGGGCAGAACGTGGGCTCGTCATCTCTCGTGACTCCCTTCACGAACAGGATGCGCCTTGTGGGGAAGGCAGGTGTCCCAGTTGGGCAGGCAGGGCCGGGGGGATGAACTGGCCCCGACTGTACCATTCCCCTCACTCTTGCGCCGACCGGGCCGCTCGCGCAGCATGGCCCCATGAGCGACCTGCACCCCGCCCACCCCGAGTTCCCCGATCTGTTTCCGGCGCAGGCCCGCGTGACCCGCCTCGCCGGGGGCTTCACCTGGGCGGAGGGGCCAACCTACGTGCCCTCGCGCCGCGCCGTGATCTTCAGCGACGTGCGCCAGAACCGCACCTGGCGCTGGACGGACGCGGGCGCACTGGAGGAGGAACTGCACCCCAGCGACCACCAGAATGGGCATTGCCTGGACGCTCAGGGCCGACTCGTCGCCTGCTCGCACGGCCAGCGGGCGCTGCTGCGTCAGGAGGTGGGTGGGGAGTGGACCGTCCTCGCCGACCGGTTTGAGGGCCGCCGCCTGAACAGTCCCAATGACGTGGCCCTGCACCCGGACGGCAGCCTGTGGTTCACCGATCCCACCTACGGCCTCGACAAGCCCGAAGAGGGCTACGGAGGCGAGAAGGAGCAGCCCGGCAACTTCGTCTACCGCCTCGCGCCGGACGGCACCCTGACTGCCCCCATCCGCAACCGGAAGATGCCCAACGGCCTCGCCTTCCCGTCGCCCGGCCTCCTGCTGCTGGCCGACACGGGCAAGGAGGACGGCCATATCCACGCCTACCGGATCACCCCGGACGGCGGGGCAACCCACGAGCGGGTCTGGGCCACCGTTCGCCCCGGCAAGACCGACGGCCTGCGGGTGGACGAGGCGGGGCGGGTCTGGAGCAGCGCGGGGGACGGGGTGCATGTCCTGTCGCCGGAAGGCGAAGAGTTGGGCCGCATCGCTGTGCCTGAGACGGTCGCCAACCTGTGTTTCGGGGGGCCGGAGGGAACGGACCTCTACATCACGGCGAGCACGGGGTTGTACCACGTGCCGACGCGGGTGCGCGGGCTGGGCTGACACGACCCTTCAACGCGGAAGGGACGGAGCCACGCGCCCCGTCCCTCCCCTGTCCCCGCTCGCCTCAGCGCAACCGGGCCTTGTCGTGCAGCTTCTTGGCGATCTCCATGATCTCGCCCATGTCCCACTCGGGCGAGAAGGCCGCCGAGTCGTGGCCGCCGTCCACGTTCGCGCCGCCCTCGATGGCGGTGTACTCGTCCACGAAGACCTCCGAGCCGTCTTCCGGGTGGGTGCCCTGCCAGATCGTGCCGAGCTGGGTGAAGTCGGTGTCGCTGAAGCGGTAGAGCTTGCGGTGGATGCCCTGGTCGATGATCCGCTTGGACTCGGGGATGAGGGCCGTGGGGATGTTGGGCATGGGGAGCAGCTTTTCCATGTTCACGCCCGAGAGCGACTCCAGCGCCTTGGCGTAGGCGATCTGGTGCACGCCGCCGCGCACGAGCAGGTAGCCCACGAGCGCCTTGGCGGTGGGGTCGTCCACCATCTCGTAGACGCGCAGCTTGTTGTGCCGCGCCGCCCCCTCCAGGAAGAAGTTGTGGGTCAGGTCCAGCATCAGATTTCCGCTGGAATACACGTAGTCGCCCGTCCACGCCTTGCCGTGCGAGTCCGCGATCATCGCGCCCGGTCCCGCCGCGATGAAGTGCTTGGCGTAGCGCACGTCCTGCGCGTAGGAGAAGGGGTGGGTGGTGGGGTCGACTGGGGCCTCCTGCGCTTTCACGTCCGGCCCGGCGAGCAGGCTGTTGATGGTGGCCGCCACGAGTTCGACGTGCCCCAGTTCCTCGGCGCCGATGTTGGCGATCAGCTCATAGTAGGGCCGCAGCGTGTCCTTGCCCCGGAAGTTGAACGACTGGGTCATGTAGTTCATCAGGGTGGACATCTCGCCGAAGCGCCCGCCCATCAGCTCCTGCACGGCGGCGGCGCCGTTGGGGTTGGCTTCCTTGGGGAGCGGGAGATCGAACTGCAGCTTGTCGATACGTAGAAACATGGAAACCCTCCGGAGGCGCAGAAGCGGGGAACGCGGGGCTGACCCTCCCATCTGACGGGGCAGGCCGGGGGGCAGACGTGAGTCACCCCACCATGTAAAGACCGTCACAAGGGGGCAAGTGCGGCCCAGAGGGGCACCGGGCTGTCGTCCGGCAACCTGCCTTAACCCGGCTATCAGCGGCGCGGCCCCGGCGCGGGCGTACTGTGCCGCCGACGACAGGAGGTGCGGTATGGGCATGTTGGACGGCAAAGTCGCCTTCATCACAGGCGCGGCAAGTGGCATCGGGGCGGGCACGGCGCGGCGGTTCGCGCAGGAGGGCGCCCGCGTGGTGCTGGCCGACGTGCAGGACAGGGAAGGCCAGCAGGTCCTGGACGAGATCACCGGGGCGGGTGGACAGGCCCTCTATGTCCACTGCGACGTGTCGGACGCCGACTCGGTGCGGGAGGCGGTGGAGGCGGGCGTGCAGGCCTTCGGGCGGCTCGACATCGTGTTCGCCAACGCCGGGGTCAACGGGGTGTGGGCACCGATTGACGAGCTTCAACCCGAGGAATGGGACCAGACCATCGCCATCAACCTTCGGGGCACGTACCTCACCGTTCACTTCGCGGTGCCGCACCTCAAGCGGGCGGGCGGCGGCAGCATCATCGTGACGAGCAGCGTGAACGGCAACCGCACCTTCTCCAGCCCCGGCGCGAGCGCCTACAGCACCTCCAAGGCGGGGCAGGTGGCCTTTACGAAGATGATCGCGCTGGAACTTGGCCGCGACAACATCCGCTGCAACGCGGTCTGTCCGGGGCTGATCCACACCAACATTCAGGAACGCACCGAGCACCGGGACACCGAGAAGCTGGGCATCGAGGTCGAGCTGCCCGAGGGCAGCCCCGCGCTGAACGAGGGCGAGGGCGAACCCGTGGACGTGGCAGATACTTGCCTTTTCCTCGCGTCGGACCTCAGCCGCCACGTCTCGGGCGTCGAGATCTACGTGGACGGTGGGGCGTCGCTGCTGCGCTGACTCCCCCCGCCTTCCCGAAAGGACCACCGTGGGCTTGATCGTCGTTTCCAACCGTGAACCCTACGCGCCGAGGAAGGGCGAGGACGGACAACTGACCTGGCGGCCCTCCATCGGGGGCCTGACCGCCGCCCTCGACCCGGTGCTGCGGCGGGTGGGCGGCACCTGGATCGCCTGGGGCGAGGGGCAGGCCGAGGTGGAGGAGGTCGCCTTGCCCCAGGGCGACCCCCGCTACCGCCTGAAGCGTGTCCAGCTCTCCGAGGCCGAGGTGCGCGACTATTACCACGGCTTTTCCAACCGGGCGCTGTGGCCCATGAGTCACTATTTCATCGAGCGGACGAAGTACCTCTCGGCGCAGTGGCAGACGTATGTGGAGGTCAACCGCCGCTTCGCGCGGACGGTGCTGGAGAGCCGGGAGCCGGGCGACCCGGTCTGGGTCCACGACTACCAGCTCGCGCTGGTGCCCCGGCTGATCCGCGAATCGCGCTCGGACGCCCGCATCGGCTTGTTCTGGCATATCCCCTGGCCGTCCTCTGAGGTCTTCCGCACCCTGCCCTGGGACCGCGAACTGCTGGAGGGCCTGCTGGGGGCTGACCTGATCGGAATGCATACGCCCGAGTACGTGCGTCACTTTCTCTCGGCCTGCCGCCGGGTGCTGGGCGCGGAGACGGAGGGCGACACGGTGCACTGGCAGGGCCGCGCGGTGCGGGTGGTGGACCGCCCCATCGGGATCGAGGTGGACGAGTACGGGGCCCTCGCCTCCAGCCCCGAGATCGAGGAGGCCGCTGACCGCATCCGGCGCACCCTGCAAACCCAGCTGCTGCTGGGGGTGGACCGTCTGGACTACACCAAGGGGATTCCCGAGCGGCTGGAAGCCTTCGGCGACTTTCTGGACCGCCACCCGGAGGCGCGGGGCCGGGTGACGTTGCTCCAGATCGCGGTGCCCAGCCGCGAGCAGGTCGAGTCCTACCGCCAACTGCGCTCGCGGGTGGAGGGGCTGGTGGGGCGCATCAACGGCAGGCACACGCAGGGAGGCTGGGCGCCCATCCAGTACGTGTACCGGGGCATGGGCCGGGAGGAACTGGTCGCCCACTACCGCGCCGCTGACGTGATGCTGGTCACGCCCCTGCGCGACGGCCTGAACCTCGTCGCCAAGGAATTCCTGGCCTGCTCGCGCGACGGGGTGCTGGTGCTCTCGCGCTTCGCCGGGGCCGCCGACGAACTGCCCGAAGCCGTGCAGGTCAATCCCTACAACCCCACCGGACTGGCCGAGGCGCTCAATCAGGCGCTGGGCATGTCGCTGGAGGAAAAGAAGGCCCGCTTGACCCGGTTGCAAGAGCGGTTACGCGGCAGCGACCTGCGGGCCTGGGCAGACGGCTTCGTGGCGGAGTTGACCGGCGCATGAGCCTGCCTCCCGATCTGCTGTCCCTGGGCGAGCGTCCCCTCCTCGTCCTGGCCGACTACGACGGCACCCTGGCCCCCATCGTCCCCCGCCCGGAGGAGGCGTGGCCCGAGCCCGGAGCGCGGGAGGCGCTGGCGCGGCTGCTTGCTGAGAAACGGCACCGCGCCGCCGTCGTGACCGGGCGCCTGGCCGAACAGGTCCACCGGTTCCTGACCCTCCCCGACCTCCCGGTGGTCGGCCTGCACGGGATGGAATGGCCCGGCGAGCCCATCGCCCCCGCCGACTCCGGGGCCCTGCGGCACCTCGCCGCGCACCTGCCCGCCGTGCCCGGCCTGCGGGCCGAGGACAAGGGCTGGACCCTGGCCGTCCACTTCCGCGAGGTGCCCGAAGAGCGGCAGCCCGACGTGGAGGCCGCGCTCGCCGCCATCCCCCTTCCCCCCGGCTGGGAGGCCATCGCCGGGAAGAAGGTGCGCGAGTTCCGGCCCGGCGGCTTCGGCAAGGGCCGCGCGGCGGAGCGGCTGGCGGGGATGCACCCTGGGCACCTCCCCGTCTTTCTGGGCGACGACGTGACCGACGAGGAAGGCTTCGTGCGCCTCCGGGCGCTGGGCGGCGTGACGGTCAAGGTGGGCGAGGGCGACACCGCCGCCGAGTACCGGGTGGGCAGCCCCGCCGACGTGGTAGCGCTGCTGCGGGCCTGGGCGGGCGCTTAACTCTCCGCGCCGACCACCGCCTGCACCCGGCCCACCTGCCCGGAGGTCAGCCGCACCTTGATGCCGTGCGGGTGGGTGGGCGACTTGGTGAGCAGCGCCGCCACCACGCCGCGCGTGAGTTTGCCCGTGGCCTGGTCCTGCTTCTGCACGATGTCCACGGTGAGGCCGGGGCGAATCTGGGAACGGGAGGGGGGCATGGGGGGAGGATAGGGGAGAGTGGGTACCCGCCCCACTCACTTACCACTCGTTCGCCTCGAAGGTTCGTCGGGCGGCTTCCGTCTCGAAGGAGAGGCCCCACGCCTCCAGCCGTTCCAGATCATCCGGCACCGCGTACAGGCATACCCCAAGTTGGTCCCCCACGCTGAACGCCGCGCCCCGGCAGCTCACGCGCCCGCGCTCTACGCTCGCCCCCCACGCCAGCGTGAATGACCCGGCCGACGAGGGCGCCCCGTGGTCCCCCTCCACCGCTGCCAGCACCCGCTCGGGCGTGGCCTCCTGCACCGTGTAGCGCATTCGGAACCACCGATACCCCGCGTCCTGCACCAGCACCACGCGGCCCCAACCCGACCCGCTCAGCAGCTCGGAAATAAGGGACAGCCACCACGCCCGCACGCTGGGTGGCACGTCCTCCCACCCGTCGGGCTGGGAATCGGCTGCCCAGATGCAGGAGAGGCGGGCGTCAGGGGGAGGGTGGATGCGGGCGAGGGCGGGGCGGAGGTCGGGGGAAGTGGGGGGAAGGTCGAAGGAGGAGACAGGCATAGGCGGGTTCGAGGTTGATGTCGCAGGGCGCATGGCGTTGCGACTCCTCAAACCTCCAGCGCCAGCTTGTCCACATCGTTCAGAAGCGGTGTCCCCGCCGGATACTCCCCGGTAAAGCAGGCCCCGCACAGGCCAGAGCCGCCGATGGCCTCCCGCAGCCCGCGCTCGCTGATAAAGGCGAGGGTGTCGGCGCCGATCAGCGCCCGGATTTCCTCAATGCTGTGGGTGCTGGCGACGAGCTCCTTGCGGGCGGCGGTGTCGATGCCGTAGAAGCACGGGTGCGTGATGGGCGGGCTGGAGACGCGGAAGTGGACCTCGGTGGCGCCCGCCTCGCGCAGCAGGTTCACGATCTGGCGGCTGGTGGTGCCGCGCACGATGGAGTCGTCCACCAGCACGACCCGGCGGCCCCGCACCGCGCTGGTCGGCGAGAGCTTCATCTTGACCTTCAGCTCCCTCGCCTCCTGGGTGGGGGCGATAAAGGTGCGGCCCGCGTAGGGATTCTTGTACAGGCCGTAGTCGAAGGGGATGCCGCTCTCGCGGGCGTACCCGATGGCCGCGCCGATGCCGGAGTCGGGCACGGGGACCACGATGTCGGCCTCGATGGGCTTCTCGCGGGCCAGTTGGGCGCCCATCCGCAGGCGGCTCTCGTGGATGTCCACGCCGTCGAGTTCGCCGTCGCTGCGGGCAAAGTAGATCCACTCGAAGGAGCAGGGGGTGGGCCGCTTCGGTTCCACCATCAGCGAGTGCAGCCCTTCCCGGTCGAACCACACGAGTTCACCCGGTTGCACGTCCCGGATCAGCCGGGCGCCGACCGCGTACAGGGCGCAGGGTTCGGAGGCGAGCACCCAAGCGCCGTCGTCGCGCTGCCCGATCACCAGCGGCCGGACGCCGTGCGGGTCGCGGAAGCCGAGGAGCTGGGTGCGGCTCATCAGCACGCAGGCATAGCCGCCCTTCAGCTCCTTCATGGCGCTGGCGGTCGCTTCGACCAAATCCATGTGCGACTCGCGGGCGATCAGGTTGAGCATGACCTCGGAGTCGTTGGTGGTCTGGAAGAGGGCGCCTTCCATCAGCATTCCGCTGCGGACCTCGCGGGCATTCACGAAGTTGCCGTTGTGCGCCAGCCCCAGAATGCCCTTGTTCGTGCGGGTGGTGAGCGGCTGCGCGTTGAAGCGCAGGTTCGATCCGGTGGTCGAGTAACGCACGTGCCCGATGCTCACGCGGGCGTTGGGCAACCGCAGGCCGTCGAGCCGCCGCTCGTCGAAGACCTGCGTGACCAGCCCCAGGTCCTTGTCCACGTGGAAGCGGTCGCCGTCGCTGACGCACATGCCCGCCGCCTCCTGCCCCCGGTGTTGCAGGGCGAAGAGGCCCAGGTAGGTCAGCCACGCGAGGTCGTTGGGGGTGGGCGAGTACAGCCCGAACACGCCGCACTCGTCCTGCGGCTTGTCGGTCGCCGGGTCGAAGATCATCTCAGAATCTCCCGCAACGGCGACTCATGGGCGGTCCTCAGCGTCTCAAGGTTCACGCTCAACTGTACGTTCGCCCCGCTCACCGCAATGGTCACCCGGTCACTGCCCGGCAGGCTCTCGCCCAGCGCCGTGAAGGGCACGCCCAGGCTCTCCAGCGTGTCCTGCGCGGCCTGCTCGTGGCCCACCGGGACGGCCACGATCACCCGGCTGTGCGCCTCCCCGAACAGCAGGGCGTCCGGTCGCACCCCTTCCGGGGCCTTCAGCTCGACCTTCAGGCCCTGCCCACCTGCAATCGCCATTTCCGCGAGGGCCACCGCCAGCCCGCCCTCCGAGCAGTCGTGCGCGGTGGTCGTCAGCCCGGCGCGGATCAGGGCCAGCGTCCCGGCGATGACCTTTGCCTCCAGCCCCAGGTCGAGGTCCGGCACCCGCCCCGCCTCCAGCCCATGCACGGTTTCGAGGTACTGCGAGGCGCCGATGGTGGTCGCGTGCTCGCCCAGCAGGTAGAGGACGTGCGGCCCCGGCTTCAGGTCCAGCGTCGCCCGCACGGTCACGTCGGGGAGCACGCCCACCATGCCGATCGTCGGCGTGGGGTGGATGGCGACCTTGTGATCACCTTCCGCATACTGGTTGTACAGGCTGACATTCCCGCCCGTGACCGGGGTATTCAGCGCCCGGCACGCGTCCGCGATGCCCTGCACGGCCTGCTGAAGCTGGAAGTACACGCCCGGCTCATGCGGATTGCCGAAATTGAGGTTGTCGGTGATCGCCAGCGGCGTCGCCCCCACGCAGGCGAGGTTGCGAGCAGCTTCTGCGACGGCGGCGGCGGCCCCCGCATACGGGTCGAGATACACGAAGCGCGGGTTGCAGTCCGAGGTCGCGGCCACACCCATTCCGCTCCCCTTGACCCGCAGCACGGCGGCGTCGGCCGCGCCCGGCACGACCACCGTGTTCGTCATGACCTGATGGTCGTACCGCTCGAAGATGGGCCGCTTGGAGGCGATCGTGGGGTGCGAGAGCAGGTCCACCAGCACCGCGCCGAGGTCGCCGGGCACGGGCACGCCGCTCAGGTCGCGCTCGCGCTTGGCTTTGATTTCTTCCAGTTCCACGCCCTCGCGGGTGTACTTGGGCGCCTCGTTCAGCAGGGCGACGGGCAGGTCGCACACCACCTCGCCGCGCCACGTCAGGCGGTAGCGGTCGTGGGCCTCCACCTCCCCGATGGTCACCACGTCGAGTTCCCACTTGGCGAGCAGGTCGAGCAGTTCCTGTTCCCGGCCCGGCACGGGGACCAGAATCATCCGCTCCTGCGACTCGGACAGGCACAGCTCCATCGGCACCATGCCTTCTTCGCGGGTGGGCACCAGGTCGAGGTCCATCGTGATGCCCAGCCCGGCGCGGTAGGCCATCTCGCAAGTGCTGGACACCAGCCCCGCTGCCCCCATGTCCTGCACGCCCGCGACCAGCCCGGCCTCGATGGCCTCCAGGGTGGCCTCCAGCAGCAGTTTTTCCATGAAGGGGTCGCCCACCTGCACGGCGGGGCGGTCGGCCTGCGAGGCGTCACTGAGGTCCGCCGACGCGAAGACCGCGCCGCCTAGTCCGTCGCGCCCGGTCTTGGAGCCGACATACACGATCTGGTTGCCGACCTCGCCCATCGTCCCTTTGGCGAGGTCCTCGTGCCGCAGCAGGCCCAGGGCCATCACGTTGACCAGGGGATTTTCCTGATACGACGGGTGAAAGGTCACCTCGCCGCCCACCGTGGGCACGCCGATCGCGTTGCCGTAGTGACTGATGCCCTCCACCACGCCGTTCACCAGAAAGCGGGTGCGGGGCGAGTCGGGGTTGCCGAACCGGAGCGAGTCCAGCACGGCGAAGGGCCGCGCTCCCATCGCAAAGATGTCGCGCAGGATGCCGCCCACGCCCGTCGCCGCGCCCTGTACGGGTTCCACCGCCGAGGGGTGGTTGTGGCTCTCCATCTTGAAGGCCACGCCCCATCCCTCCCCGATATCCACCACGCCCGCGTTCTCGCCGGGGCCTTGCAGCACCTGCGGCCCGGTCGTGGGAAAGGCCGAAAAGAGGGGCCGCGAGTTTTTGTACCCGCAGTGCTCGGACCACATCGCGCCCACGATGGCAGCCTCCAGCGCGTTAGGCTCGCGCCCGATGCCGGAGACGAGGAGGTCATATTCGCCTTCAGTGAGGCCGAAGGTGGCAGCTTGGGGGCGGAGAGAGTTCACCTGCGTCACTTGACCAGCGCCCCTTTCAAGCTCTCAAAAATTCCCCGCCCGTCCTCGCTCCCCAGCAACGGCTCGACCGCCCGCTCGGGGTGGGGCATCATGCCCAGCACGTTGCCGCCCTCGTTTACGATTCCGGCGATGTCGTTCAGCGAGCCGTTGGGGTTGTCCACGTAGCGGAACACGACGCGGCCCTCGGCCTCCAGCCGGGCGACCGTCTCCGGGTCGGCGTAGTAGTTGCCCTCGCCGTGCGCGATGGGGATTTCGAGGGTCTGGCCCTGGTCATAGGCCCCCGTGAAGGCCGTGTGCGCGTTCTCCACCCGCAGGTGGACCGGGGCGCAGTGGAAGTGCAGGTCGCGGTTGCGCGACAGCGCTCCGGGCAGCAGCCCCGCTTCGGTCAGCACCTGAAAGCCGTTGCACACGCCCAGCACAAAGCCGCCGCGCTCGGCGTGCGCCTTGACTGCCTCCATGATCGGGCTGCGGGCGGCAATCGCGCCCGAGCGGAGGTGGTCACCGTAGGAAAAGCCGCCCGGCAGGAACACCAGCTCGGTGCCCTCCGGCAGCCCGGCTTCGGTGTGCCACACGAACCGCGCCTCGGGGTCGAGGGTCAGGCGGGCGGCGTGCAGGGCGTCGGCGTCGCAGTTGGAGCCGGGAAACTGGATGACGGCGGTCCTCACAGGCGCTCCAACTCGGTCACGGTGCGCTCGCCGCCTGCCGTCCCGGTGTTCACGGTCGAGGCGGGTTCCAGCAGCATCACCCACGTCTCCTCGCCCTCGGCAGCGGGGCAGTGCTCCACGCCGCGCGGCACGATCAGGAATTCGCCCTCGCGCACCCGCACCTCGCGGTCGCGGAAGCCCATTCGCATCGTTCCCCGCACGACGAGAAACAGTTCGTCCTCATGCTCGTGGGCGTGCCAGATGAACTCGTCCCGGAACTTGGCGAGCTTGACCTGCTGACCGTTCAGCTCTCCCACGATCTTGGGACTCCACGCCTCGGCAAAGAGGCCGAACTTCTGCTCCAGATTGACAGGCTGGGGGGTGGTCATGCCTCCTCCAGCTCCCAGCGGGCATCCTCCATGATGGGGTTACTCAGCACGTCCCGCGTGATGTCCGCGAGTTGCGCCTCGACCTCGGGGCGCTCGCCCGTGAGGGTCAGTTCGATCAGCTTGCCCACGCGCACGCCCGAGACGTTGGTGTGGTCCAGGTGCGACAGTGCCCGCTCGACGGTGCGGCCCTGCGGGTCGAGGATGGACGGCTTGAGGGTGACGAAGACTTTGGCGTGGTAGGTGGGCACGGGGGAACTCCTTGGAGTGGGTGGGCGTTGTCCGGGGAGCGGCGGTTCGGAGAGGGTTAGCACCTGAGCCAGTCCAGGTACCATTCCCCGAACGACCTTTTCTGGACGAGCGCGTGGTGCTGGTTCAACTCGTCGAGCAGAGCGGGGGAATTGCCCCATGACGCCAGGGCCGCCCGGAATTCCTCATCCGGCAGCCACGGCACCCAGAGGCCGTCAAGAAAGTCAAAGACGTGCCCGCGTTCTTCCCCCGCCACCACCAGAACGGACAGGTTGCCGCAGCCGTACTCGGAGAGCAGGAGGTAGCCGCCGCCGTCGTCCTCGTCGCTCAGCGGGACAAAGCGCTGTCCCACGCCAGCCGCCGCCGCGCTCTGTGCAGACCAGAGCCCGTGGTGGGGACCGGCGCCGCCCCCCCCGATGGTCGTCAGGAAGAGGCGGTAGTCGGCCGGGAACTCGAAACCGTGCTGCGCCTCGAGGCCCTGCACCTCACGCGCGGACAGCTTCGGCTCCAGCACGTACCGGTCAGCTTGGCCGGGTTCTCGCCCCGCCTTGTCCGCGAGGCGGGCGAGCACGAAAGCTTCGTCAAAGGGCAGGGTCTGCGGAACGCTCATGGTCTGGTCCTTGGAAGTCCGAGCGGTGCTCAGGCGGGGGCCGTCACGCGGCGCAGCATTTCGGCATAGGCGTCCTCTACCCCGCCCAGATCGCGGCGGAAGCGGTCCTTGTCGAGCTTCTCACCCGTCTCAGCGTCCCAGAAGCGGCAGGTGTCGGGGCTGATCTCGTCGGCCAGGACGACCTGACCGTCGTGGGTGCGGCCGAACTCCAGCTTGAAGTCGATCAGGCGGATGCCGCGTGCCTCGAAATAGGGCACCAGGAAGTCGCGCACGTTCAGGCTCAGCTCACGGATGCGCCGCAATTCCTCCTGGGTCGCCCAGCCCAGCGCGACCGCCGTGTCCGTGTTGACCAGGGGGTCGCCCAGCGCGTCGGACTTGAGGCAGTACTCGACGACGGGGCGCGAGAGCGGCGTCCCCTCCTCCAGCCCCAGCCGTTTGCAAAAGCTCCCGGCGGCCACGTTCCGCACGATCACCTCGACGGGGATGATCTCCACCGCCCGCACCCGCTGCTCGCGCCCCGAGAGCCGCTCCAGAAAGTGCGTCGGAATCCCGGCCCCTTCCAGCAGGGGGTAGAGGTGCGCCGTGATCGCGTTGTTGATCTCGCCCTTGCCCGCAACCTGGGCCTTTTTCACGCCGTTGAAGGCGGTCGCGTCGTCCTTGTACTCCACGACGTACTCGTGCGGGTTGGCGGTCGCGTAGACCCGTTTGGCCTTGCCCTCGTAGCGCTGCTCAAGCTTCATGCCGGAACTCCAAAAGGAGACGCGAGCGACTCACGGCAATCAGGAGAACGCTCGTGGGCTGGGTATGGCTGATCATGGGGCCTCCATCGCCGCCTCTCGGGCGGGCTTACCGCGCCTGGGGGCACGGGGCGTCTCGCGGGACGCGGGTGGAAGGAAAAGAGGAGAGGGGACGCAGCCGGGGGCTGCCGTACTCCACCTTAACACCACGTAAAGCCGCCTGGGTCAGCCGTCCCCGCCGCGCGGACGCGGCACAATGCCCCCCATGAACCGCACCGAGGCCACCCTGATCGCCACCGGACTCAAGTTCGCCATCGTCAGCACGCGCTGGAATCACTTCATCGTGGACCGGCTGGTGGAGGGGGCACAGACGGCCTTCGTGCAGCATGGCGGGGACAGCGCCGACCTTGACCACTACCTCGTGCCCGGCTCCTTCGAGGTGCCGCTCGTCGCCCGGCGGCTGGCCGAAAGCGGGCGCTACGACGCGGTGATCTGCCTGGGGGCCGTCATCAAGGGGGCGACTGACCACTACGAATTCGTGGCGGGGGCGGCCACCAACGGCATCCTGAACTCGATGCTGCACACGGGCGTGCCCATCGCCTTCGGGGTGCTGACCACCGACACCACCGAGCAGGCCATCGAGCGGGCAGGGACAAAGGCGGGGAACAAGGGCGGCGAGGCCGTCCTAGCCATGATCGAGACCGTCAACCTGCTGCGCCAGATTCCTGAGCGGGGCTGACTCCGGGGGGCGGGGGAGAAGCCCGCACGAAGCGCTCGCGTCCGGTGAGGTCGGGCAGGACTTCGGCCTCCCAGCCCTGCGCCCGCAAGTCCCCAGCCAGGGTGGGAGCATTGCGGGGGTCGAGTTCGAGGAGCAGGAGGCCCCCCGGCGCCAGCGCCGCCCCCGCCTGCGCTGCGAGGGGCCGCGCCACGTCCAGCCCGTCCGGTCCCGCGTAGAGGGCGAGGTCGGGGTCGTACCTCACCTCCGGGTCAGCCTCGGCGCGGTCCCCATCGGGGAGGTAGGGCGGATTGCTGAGCACGAGGTCGAAGGGGCCGGGCAACCCCGCGAGCAGACTGCCCGACGCGAAGGCCACGTCCAGCCCGTTCAGCGCGGCATTCTCGCGGGCCAGGGCCAGCGCCTCCGGGCTGAGGTCGGTCGCGGTGACGCTGGCGTCGGGGCGGGCGGCCTTCAGCCCCAGGGCGAGGGCGCCCGTGCCGGTGCCGACGTCGAGCACGCGGGGAGCCGGAACGCCGCGCAGCGCCACCAGCGCGAGGTGCAGCAGCCACTCGGTTTCGGGGCGGGGCACCAGCGCCCGCGTGTCTGTCCGCAGCCGCACGCCGCCCCACTCGACCTCGCCCAGCAGGTGCTGGAGGGGCACCCGCGCGGCCCGGCGCTCCACCAGTGCCCGCAGCCGCGCGGCGTCGGCCTCCGGCACCACCTCCTCCGCACGGGTCAGCAGCGCGGCCCCGGTCAACCCCAGCGCGTGCAGGACGAGGGCGCGGGCGTCCGCCTCCGGGGAGGGGACGCCCGCCGCCCGCAGCCGCTCGCGGGCCTCGGTCAGCAAGGTGCGGAGGGGCGGCATGGGCTAGGGAAGCCGCCTCACTCCCCGTAGCTCCTGGGCTTGATGATCAGTCGTCGCGCCGAGCCCTCGCCTACCGACTCGGTGGTCACGTCGGGATGCTCCTTGAGGGCGATGTGCAGCACGCGGCGGTCGGCGGCGGGCATGGGCTGGAGTTCGTGGGCCTCGCCGCTCTTGGCGACCTGCACGGCGAGGCGCTCGGCCAGTTTGCTCAGCGTGTCGGCCTGCCGTTTGCGGAAGCCGCCCACGTCTACCCGCACCCGCAGGTCGGTGCGGCCCGCCTGTTTGGCGAGCACGGTGTACGCCAGCACCTCGATGGCCCCCAACGTGCGGCCGTCGCGGCCCGCGAGCCGGGCGGCATTCTCCCCCGTGATCTCGGCTTCCAGAGCGCCTTCACCCTCGCGCACGCTGACCGAAAGGCCGGGGTCGATGCGGGCGGCGAGGCCCGTCAGAAAGCGGTCGAGCACCGCGCGGGGGTCCTCGTCGGCGGGGCTCATGACCGGGACCGGGCCAGCGGCGACCTCCGGCGCGGGCGGGGGCGCCTCCGTCTCGTCCGCGCCCGAGATGCCCAGCCCGGCGAGGTAGTCGTCGAGGTTCGTGCGGTTGTCCATGAGAAACAGTCTACAGAGCAGGGGGGGCGGCAGGCTGCTGGCCCCCACCCCCCCCAGCCCCGTGCGCTTAGCCTTCCGCGTTCTTCTCCACGAGGTAGGCCCGCTCGATCACGTCCGGCGTGCCGGGCATGCCGGGCTGGATGCGGGTGAGGCGGTCGAGCACGTCCAGCCCCTCCACCACGCGCCCGAAGACGGTGTGCCGTCCGTCAAGGTGCGGGGTCGGTCCGAAGGTGATGAAAAACTGCGAGCCGTTGGTGCCCTGGCCCATCCGCGTCCCCGCGTTCGCCATGCTCAGCACGCCCTTGGCGTCGTGGCGCTGCCCGTTGATCTCGTCGTCGAAGGTGTAGCCGGGGCCGCCCGTGCCCGTGCCGGTGGGGTCGCCGCCCTGCGCCATGAAGCCGTCAATCACGCGGTGGAACTTGATCCCGTCGTAATAGTGGTGCCGGATCAGGTACGCGAACGAATTGACGGTCATAGGTGCGTCGTCGGAATACAGGTCGATCACGATCCGGCCCTTGCTCGTCTCCAGCACGGCACGGTAGGCCTTGCCCGGCTCGATGCCGTCGCCGAGTTCGGGCATCTGGGAAAAGCTGGTCTGGCGTTCGTCGCTCAGGTACGGCGTGGCCTGGAACCCGTCCGCGGTGTAGTCACTCATGGGGAGCATTGTACCGGGGTAGAGCAGAGGATCGCCGGACGCGGCACCCCCCGCAAAGCCACGCTCCGCGCCACCTTGAACTTATACCGGATGCCGACCGCCTCCAGCCGTTCCCCCAGCCGTCTCAGGTTCTCGGGGGTTACGTCCGGGTGCGGCTCAAAACCGATGGAAAGTCCTTCCGTACCAAAGCCAATCTCATTCAGCCTTGGCCCCAGGAGGGGGTCGGTCTTCACCAGGTAAAAGGCGAGGACGAGGTTGGCTGGAGCGTCTTGCGCCACGAGCCGCCGGAGGTTGAGGGTGTCGGTTTCGGACAGGAGGCGGGCGGGGGCAGTGGGGACCTCTGGCGGAAGAAGATCGTCCCAGGAGGCCGGGGCCGTCTGAGCTGCCGCCGTGGTCAGGAGAGTGCTGAGGGCCAACCCCACCGCGAGGCCCCTCACTCCACCACCCACTCCCCCCCGCGCATCAGCGGCTCGCGCCCCCCGTCCGCTGTCACGCCGTCCACGTCGGTCCCGGCGGTACCGATCATCCAGTCCACGTGAATCAGAGAATCGTTGCCGCCCGCCGCGAGCAGGGCCTCGGGGTTCTCGCCGTGCTGCACGTTGGTGGGGTAGCAGCGCCCGAGGGCGATGTGCGAGGCCGCGTTCTCGTCGAAGAGGGTGTTCAGGAAGAGGGTGCCCGTCTGCGACACGGGGGCGCTCGCCGGGACCAGGGCGATTTCCCCCAGCCGGGCCGCGCCCTCGTCCGTCTCGATCAGGCCACGCAGGGTTTCCTCGCCCTTCTCGGCACTGACCTCGACCGCTTTCCCCCCCGCGAAGCGCACCCGGATGCCCTCGATGAGTTGCCCCCGCGCCGAGAGCGGCTTGGAGGCCACCGCCACGCCGTCCACCCGCTCGCGGTGCGGGGCGGTGAACACCTCGTCGGTGGGGAGGTTGGGCACGCCACGAATGCCATTTTTCGCCGTCTCCGCGCCGCCCTGCCAGATGTGGACCTCGGCCAGCCCCACGGTGAGGTCGGTGCCCAGTTCGGAGCGCAAGTGAATCGCCGCGTACTGCTTCGCGTTGAGGTAGGCGGTCAGGCGCTCCAGCCGCCCCAGGTGCGCGTCCCAGGCGGCCACCGGGTCGGGCTGGTCGGCCCGCGTGACGGCAAAGATGTCGTCCCAGAGGCGGGCGACGGCCTCGGCCCCCGGCAGCTCGGGGTAGACGCGGGCGGCCCAGGCGGGGGTGCTCATCGCGGCGACGGTCCAGTTAACCTGAAAGCCGCTGGTGGCCTCCGAGACGGCCTTCATCGCCTGCGCGAGGAGCTTGGAGCGCCGGGCGATGCGGCCGGGGTCCGCGCCCGCGAGCAGCGAGGGGTCCTCGCCCACGATGCCAATGGAGGCGTAGCCGTCCGCAACCATCGCCTCGCGCTGCGCCGCGTGCCAGTCGGGCAGGAAATCCACGGCCTCGTCGCTGCCGTCCTCGAACAGTGCCAGGCCGAGGTGCGCGTCGTTGTAATTCACGCGTACGTCGGCCGCCCCGGCCCGGTACGCCGCCCGCGTCACCAGCCGCACCAGGGGCGCGGCCTCGATGGGCGCCTGCACCAGCAACTTGCCGCCCTGGGGCAGATTCACGCCCGTCCGCACCAGGAGGTCGGCGTAGCGGGCGAGCTTGTCGTCGAAGGAGAGGGTCATGGGGGTCACTCTACGGTCCCCGGCAGCCGCAGGGTGAGGTCGTCGGCCATCTGAGGGGTGCGCGGCGCGGCCTCCCCGGTCACCCGCCAGTACACGCCCCTGTCCCGCGCGAGCAGTCCCAGCCCGACGAGTTCGCGGCGCAGGGTAAAGAAGTCGGGGTGGTACTCGGCGAGCGCGTCGCTGACCTCGCGCTCGGTGTAAGTGCGCCCCGGCTCGAAGAGGGCGGCGAGTTCGCGCAGAATCACGTCGCGTTTCTTGCGCTGTGCGGGGATGCGGGTCAGCTTGCCGCCTTTGAGAAAGGCCCGCAGCACCCGCGCCCGGTAGGGGTCCTCCGGGGTGGGCGGGGCCGCCTCGCCGCGCACCAGGGCGCTCAAGGTGAGGTCGAGGGCCGGGCGGTTCGTTCCGAAGAGGCGGTGGTGGCCGTCCTGCCTCACCGTCATCAGCCCCGCCTCGGTCAGTTGCGAGAGGTGGTGGCTCACCGTGGCGGGCGCGAGGTTCATCAGCCGGGCCAGCATTTCGCCGGACAGGGCGTCGTCCCAGGCCAGCCTCAGCAGCGTCACTCGGGCCGGGTGAGATAGGGCGCGGAAGAGGGCGGCCTGATCGTTCGCGGACGCCCTCACGGGGCCACCTCGCGGGGCCAGGGCCGCTCGCCGTGGGCGTGGACGTGGCACGCGGCGTAGATTTCCAGCGCCGCTCGCAGAGTCTCCAGCCGGGCCTGTGCTTTCGCCTTCCCTGCCCGGTCCCCCACCGCCCGTGCCAGCCGGACATCCCGCTCCGCGTTCGTGAACAGGTCGTCCAGAAGGCGGCGGTACTGCGCGTTCATGTTGTCCTGATTCATTTCGACTCCTTTCGAATTCAGTCTGAGACATTTCGAGACTTGTCGAAATAAGGCGGATGGCCTAACGGTCCTCCTTTCGGTACGCTGGTTCATGCGCCGCCTGCCCATCCTCGTCGCCTCGCTGTGGGCGCTTCTGACTTTCGGACCGCTGCTGGGGGTGATGATCGCCTCGGCGGTGGCGGGTGCTTTCGGCTGCCGACTGGACGAGGCCGGAAGTTACCCCTGCGTGGTCGCCGGGGTGGACGTGGGCGGGCTGCTGTCTACGCTGTTCGTGATGGGGTGGCTGATGCTCCTCACGATTCCGCTGGGGGCGGTGCTGGGTGCGGCCGGACTGGTGGCGTGGCTCGTGGCCCGCCGCCGACCGGGTCAGCGCCCCTGACCTCCTGCCTCACCACCCCTCAATCTGCCGCCCCGCCTCAAACGCCGCCACTCCTGCCGCCACCGCCAGATTCAGGCTGCGGCCCCCGCCAGGCTGGGGCAGCTTGAGCGTGGGCAGGCCCTCCCGAAGCCAAGTGGGCAGCCCGCGCGACTCCGGGCCGAACAGCAGGTGGTCGCCCCGGCGAAAGCCCGCCCGCGTGTGCAGCGTGGTGGCGTGGGTGGAAAAGGCCCACACCCGCGCTTCCGGCGGCAGGCTGGCCTGATACGCGGTCCAGTTCGCGTGCTCGTGCAGCGTCACGCCCTCCAGGTAGTCCATCACCGCGCGGCGGAATTCGCGGTCGTGCAGGTGGAAGCCGAAGGGCCGGATCAGGTGCAGCTCGGCGCCCAGCACGGCGCAGGTGCGCGCCACGTTGCCGACGTTCCCGGCCTTTTCCGGCTCATACAGGACGACGTGGAGGAGGGGATCACTCGCCATCGCGCACCAGCAGCACGGTGACGCGCACCTGCACGTGATCGGGGGCCAGCCCCTCGGAGGTTTTGAAGCTCACGCCGACCTCCGTTTCGGGCAACTCCAGCAGCCCGGCCACCGTGCGGGCGATCTCGGCCCGCAGCGGCCCCAGCTTGGGGCGGTCGAGGGTGACGACCAAGGCCACGTTGGCGGGGCGGTACCCCCACTCCCGCACCAGCGCGAGGCTGTCCCGGAGGATCACCCGCGAGTCCAGTCCCTGATGTTCGGGGGCGGTGTCCGGGTAATAGTGCCCGATGTCCCCCAGCGCGAGGCCCGAGAGCAGGGCGTCCGCGACCGCGTGCAGCACCGCGTCGCCGTCCGAGTGGGCCACCGCGCCGCGCTCGGCGTGCGGGATGGGCACGCCGCCCAGCACCAGGGGGCGGCCTTCTGCCAGCCGGTGCGCGTCCTCGCCGTAGCCGATGCGGTAGGGAAGGGAGGGAACAGTCATGCGGGTAGCTTAGGGGAGGATGTTCCAGAACCACATGCTGCTCAATCTCACGGTGCCCGCCGCGCTGATCTTGCTCCTGAGCAGCGTGGTGCTCGGAGTTATGGCGGCCCGGACCCGCCGGAGGAGCCTGAGGGTCGCCAGCGCGGTCTGTGGAGTGCTGGCCGTATTGATTGGCGTCCTTTCCTTGCTGCTGGGCCTGACCATCCCGTAGGGGCGGGTTCTGGTCAGCCCCCCGCCTCGGTTGCCTCCTCTATCACCTCTGCCGCTCCTCGCGTGCCATCCCGCAGCGCCGCCGCGAAGGCCGCCGCGTCTTCCGGACAGACCTCTACGCTCAGCTCGACGCCGGACGCCGTGTACGCCTCCTCGCCCCGCACGGTGTCAAAGGTGCCCAGCAGGTGATACAGCACGCTGAGGTGCTCGAAGGGAACGCGCACGGTCAACGGCTGCCGGGGCCGGACCTCCAGCCGGGGCGCGGTGCGGAGACACTCGGCGGCGGTGCCCCCATAAGCGCGGACCAGCCCGCCTGTGCCCAGCTTGACCCCGCCATAGAAGCGCACGACGACCACCATGACGTGGTCCACCCCCTGCCCCTCGATCGCCCGCAGAATGGGGGCGCCCGCCGTCCCGCCCGGCTCGCCATCGTCGCTGAAGCGGTAGGCGGGGCCGATGCGGTAAGCCCAGCAGTGGTGGGTAGCACTGGGGTAGCGCTCCCGGAGGGCGGCCAGTTGCCCGAGCGCCTTCTCCGGCGTGTCGGCCCGGTCCGCGAAGGCCAGGAACTCGCTGTTCTCGATCACCGCGTCGTGGCGGTGCCGCCCGGCGAGGGTGGTGAAGGGCGCGGGCAACCCGGTCACAGCAGGCCGCGCTCCTCCAGGTGGCGCCGGGCGTGCCACAGGGTCAGGCTGCTGGGGCCGTCGTGAATCTCGCCCGCCTCCAGCATCCGGTAAACCTCGGGGAGGGGCAGGGTCACGCGCTCGATGACCTCGCTGTCCTCGTGGGCGGTGTCGCCCAGGCGCACGCCCAGCGCCAGCAGCGAGTAAAAGACCACCCCGCTGATGCTGGGCTGCGGGTAGAAGGCGGGGAGGGGCACCCATTCCCCCGCCACGCCGCCCACCTCCTCGGCGAGTTCACGCGCGGCGGCCTTCAGCAGGTCCTCGCCGCGCTCGACGCCCCCGGCCACGACCTCCCACACGGTCGCCCCCAGCGGGTAGCGGAACTGCCGGATCAGTACGGCCTCGCCCTCCGGGGTCACCGGCAACACGAAGGTGGCGCGGGGACCGCGCGGGCGGTACTGGTAGCGCACTTCGGCCCCCGAGGGGGTCTGCACCCGGTCTTCGAGCACCACGCGGAAGCCGTCCACGAGCACCCGCGACGAGAGCGTTTTCCAGGGCTGAACCCCGCCGGGCACGAGCGCGGCCCAGTTGGGGTGTTCCGGCGGTGGGGGGGTCATGGGGGCAGGCTACCGCAGAGCGGCCTCCCGCTAGACTGCTTCCCGTGATCGTGAAATACGGCGGCAACGCCATGAAAAGCCCCGAGCTGCGTCGCGCCGTCGCCCGTGAAATCGCGGCCCTTCGCGCCGAAATGCCCGTCGTGGTGGTGCATGGGGGCGGCCCGGTCATCGAGCGCGAATTGGGGGCACGCGGCATTCCCTCCGAGTTCCGGCAGGGGCTGCGGGTCACCTCGCCGGAAGCGATGGACGTGGTGGAGATGGCGCTCTGTCAGCTCAACAAGCAGCTCAGCCAGGAGGTCGGCGCCGCCGTGGGGCTGATGGGCCGCGACAGCGACTTGCTGCGGGCCGAAGTGCTCGACCCCGCGCTGGGGCGGGTGGGGCGTGTCACTGGAGTGAATGGGGCGCTGCTGCGGACCCTGATCGGCGCCGGACTCACCCCGGTGGTGGGCTGCGTGGCGGTCGGGCCGGACGGCGAGGCCCTGAACGTGAACGCGGACACGGCGGCGGGGGCGGTTGCCGGAGCGCTGGGCGAGGGCATTGTCTTTCTCACCGACGTGGACGGCATCTACCGTGCCTACCCCGATCCGCAGAGCCTTGCCGGGCACCTCACCCGCGCCGAGGCCGAGGCCGGAATCACGCAGGGCTGGATCGCGGGCGGCATGATTCCCAAGGTGCGGGCGGCACTGGATGCATTGGAGGCCGGAGCCCCCTTCGCCGTGATCGCCAGCGGGATGCGGGAGGGCGTCCTCGCGGCGGCGGCGCGGGGGGAAGCGGGGACGCGGCTCACGCCCTGAGGGGCAGGCCGATGGCGGAAGGCAGAGGGCAGATGGCGCCGAAAAGCCTTGGCCTTCTGCCTCCGACCATCTGCTCTCTACCTCGTCAGGCTGAACACCAGCGTGTCCCGCAACTCCGCAGGGTCATCCGCCGCTACGGCGTCGTTCCGCAGCGTCGCGTCGAGCGTGTACCCCAGAGCACGGGGAATGCGGGCGCTGCGTTCGTTGCGGGCGTCCGTGCGGATTTCCAGGCGGCGAAAGCCCAGGCCGCTGTCCTCCTGCGAGCGCAGGGCGAGGTCGGTCAGGGCACGGGCCACCTCGGTCGCGTAGCCCTGCCCGGCGTGTGGAGTGGCGATCCAGTACCCGATCTCGCCCCTGGGCACCCGCCAGTCCAGCGCGTGGTAGCCGCTGCTGCCGATAAACTTGCGCCCGTCCGCGCTCCAGACGTGCAGCCGCAGATTTTCACCCGCCGCGTAGTCCGCCGCCGCGCGGGTCAGGTTCTCCACCGTCCCGGCGAGGTCGAGGGGGGCCTGCGCCCAGATCATCCAGCGCCGCAACTCGGGGAGGGAGGCTTGAATGGCGGCGTGAATCGCCGGGGCGTCGTCGGGGTGGGGCGGACGCAGGAGCAGGCGCGGGGTGCGGAGTTCGGTGGGGAGAATCGGAGGTTTCATGGAATCAGCCCCTCCAACTGCGCCAACCGTTCCCGCAACGTGCCCACGTCCGGCGCGACGAGGTTGACATGCCCCACCTTGCGCCCCGGCCGCGCGGCCTTGTGGTAGAGGTGAGTGCGGGTGCCCGGCAGCGCGTCCACCGCCGCCCAGTCGGATTCTCGCCCATCCGGCGTGCCCACCACATTTACCATCGCCGTGGGGTGGAGGGGCGCCCAGTCGGTCAGCGGCAACCCCAGCACCGCCCGTACCTGCGCCTCGAACTGACTGACCCCGCCCCCGTCCTGGGTAAGGTGCCCGGAGTTGTGGACACGCGGGGCGACCTCGTTGGCGAGCAACTCGCCGCCTGGCAACGCAAAGAACTCCAGGGTCAGCAGCCCTTCCAGGCCCCACGATTGGGCAACCGCCCCGGCCAGGGTGCGGGCCTGCTCCTCCGTCCCGGCAGGCACGGCGGCGGGCCACACGCTGGTCCGCAGAATGCCGTCCCGGTGGACATTTTCCACGAGCGGCCCGAACGCCAGCTCGCCCGCCGCGTTCCGCGCCACCGCGAGACTGACCTCGCGCTCGAAGGCCACCAGTCCTTCCAGCACGCAGGGCACGCTCCCCAGCTCGGCCCAGGCCGCCCGCAGCTCCGTCTCGCTCCCCGCCCGGCGCTGCCCTTTGCCGTCGTAGCCGAGTTCGGAGGTTTTCAGCAGGCCGCGCCCGCCCACAGCCTCCAGCGCCCCGGCGAGGTCGGCCTCCCCCCGCACCTCCACGAAGGGCGCGGTGGGGACCCCCGCCGCCCGCAGCGCTTCCTTCTCGCGGGCGCGGTGTTTGGAGCGGACGAGCAGGGCGCCGCCGGGACGCACCGGGACCCGGCCCTCCAGCGCGGCGAGCGCCTCCACCGGCACGTTCTCGA
This sequence comes from Deinococcus terrestris, assembly GCF_009377345.1. Taxonomy (NCBI): domain Bacteria; kingdom Thermotogati; phylum Deinococcota; class Deinococci; order Deinococcales; family Deinococcaceae; genus Deinococcus; species Deinococcus terrestris. The sequence goes on from NZ_WBSL01000004.1 coordinate 150,811, forward strand.
ACTCCAGCGTCACGGCGTCGCAGGCGGCCAGGCGCTCCAACCCGGCGGGGTCGGTGTAGGGGGCCTGGAGGTGCTCGGCGCACAGGCGGGCGGGGGCCTGGGGGTCGGGCTCCAGCACCACACAGCGTACGCCCAGCGGCAGCGCGGCGAGGGCCAGCATCTGCGCGAGCTGCCCGCCGCCCAGGATGCCGAGGGTCCGGCCCGCAGCGCTCACTCTGACCCCGCCTGCGGGTGGCCGTCGAAGAAGGGGTCGTCCAGCACCGCCTGCGTCTGCGCCGCGCGGAAGGCGTCCAGCCGTGCCCGCACCTCCGGGTCGGTGGTGGCGAGCAGGGCGGCGGCGAAGAGGGCCGCGTTCCTCGCCCCCGCCTCCCCGATGGCGAAGGTGGCGACCGGAATCCCGGCGGGCATCTGCACGATGCTCAGCAGGCTGTCTTTGCCTGAAAGGGCGCGGCTCTGCACCGGCACCCCCAGCACGGGCACCCGCGTGAAGGACGCGAGCATTCCCGGCAGGTGCGCCGCGCCCCCCGCCCCCGCGATGATGCAACTCAAGTTCAGCCGCTCGGCCCGCGCCGCGTAGGAGGCCAGCAGCCCCGGCGTGCGGTGCGCCGAGAGGACCCGGACCTCGTAGAGCACGCCCAGCCGGGCGAGCAGCTCCAGCGCCCCCTCCATCGTCCCGAAGTCGCTGCGCGACCCCATCACCACGCCTACGCGGGGCCGCTGCCCCGTCTCGCCTGTCGCCGGAAGGTCCGTCACGGGAGGCATGGTATCCGGCCTATCCTGCCCCATGCGCGTACAGGACCTGAACTGGGAGGGTGTGGAAGCCTTCCTCCGCCGCGACGACCGCGCCGTGCTGCCGCTGGGTTGCACCGAGCAGCACGCCCGCCTGAGCCTGGCCACCGATAGCCTGCTCGCCGAGCGGGTGAGCGTGGAGGCTGCCGAACACCTCGGCATCCCCGTCTTTCCCGCCTTGCCCTACGGCATCACGCCGACCTTCACGGCGTACCCCGGCACGGTCAGCCTGCGGGTGGGCACCTACCTCGCCCTGCTGGACGACCTGCTCTCTGGGCTGCACGCGCAGGGGTTCCGGCGCCTGCTGATCGTGAACGGGCACGGCGGCAACAGCCCCGGCCAGGGCTGGCTGGGCGAGTGGCTGGCCCGGCACCCCGACGCGCGGGTGCAGTGGCACAACTGGTGGAACGCCCCGCGCACCTGGGCCGCCGTGCAGGCGACCGATCCCCTCGCCAGCCACGCGAGTTGGATGGAGAACTTTCCCTGGACCCGGCTGGAAGAGGCAAGCGGCTCCGCCGAACGCAAGCCGATGGTGGACCTCGCCCGGATGCGTCAGCTTCCCCCGGCGGGGGTGCGGGCGCTGCTGGGCGACGGCAACTTCGGCGGCCTGCCGGGGCGACCCGACGCCGAGATGGAGGCGATCTGGCAGGAAGCGGTGGCAGAGACGCGGGAGTTGCTGGAGGGTGGCTGGGCCTCCTGACGGGCGCTACCCTCCCTCCATGACGCCCGACCTCCCCTATTACGACTGGCTGTATGCCCGCACCCGAGCGGGCCGCGAGCGGGGACCAGGGGGAGCGCGGGCGCTGCTGGACCAATTGGGGCGCCCCGACGCCGCCTTCGGAAGCGTCCGCGTCGTCGGCACCAATGGCAAGGGCAGCACCTGCGCGATGCTGGAAGCCGGGCTGCTGGCCGCTGGGGTCCGCGTGGGCCGCTTCACCAGCCCCCACCTCCAGCGCTACGAGGAACGCGTGCGGGTGGGGAGGGAGGAGCTGGACCCCGCCCGCACCGCCGCCTTCATCCAAGGGGCGAAGGACCACGCCCCGGACGCGGCCTTTTTTGACCTGACCCTCGCGCTGGCCTGCCAGGTTTTCGCGGAAGATGGGGTGGAGATCGCCGTGATGGAAGCTGGAGTGGGCGGCGCCTCCGACGCGACGGCGGCGCTGACGGACGTGCGGGCGGTGGCCCTGACCAACGTGGCGCTGGACCATGTGGCAACCCTGGGGCCGACCCTCGCGGACATCGCCCGCGACAAGGCGGGGGCTGCCCGGCCCGGCGTGCCCCTCCTGACCACCGCGGCCGGTGAGACGCTGGCCGTCGTGCGCGAGGTGGCGGGAGCGGTGGGAGCCCCGCTGTTCACCTCGGACACCCACCCCGACCTTTTCACCGTGCCCCACCTGCCGCGCCTGCCGGGACCGCACCAGCACGCCAACGCGGCGCTGGCCGCAGCCACCCTGCGAACGCTGGGCCACCCAGAGGGCGTGGAGGCTGCCCTGAACGCGACCTTCCCCGCCCGGCTGGAGCGCTTTGAGGCGGAAGGCAAGACCGTCTGGGTGGATGGAGCGCACAATCCCCACGCGGCCCTGGCCCTCGCGGCCAGCCTGCCGGGGGGCGCGGATGTGCTGCTCTTCGGCGGCCTCGCCCGCAAGGACACGGCGGCCACGCTTGAGCCGTTGCTGGGACTGGCCCCGCAGCGCGTCTTCACGTCCCCCGGCGCCCCGGCCGCCCCCCCGGAGGAGCTCAGCGCCCGCTACGGCGGCGAGGCCGTGCCCGACGTGGGGCAGGCCCTGGCCCTGGCCCTCGCGCAGACGCCCCCCGGCGGCACGTTGCTGGTGGCGGGAAGCCTGTATCTGGCGGGAGCGGTGCGGGGCCTGCTTGACAGGAGCGGGGCGGGCCGCTAGACTTCTTTCCGCTCTGGGTCGTTAGCTCAATTGGCAGAGCAGCTGACTCTTAATCAGCGGGTTGTAGGTTCGATTCCTACACGACCCACCAGAGAAAAGCCCCGCTGAGTGCGGGGCTTTTGCTTTTGCAGTCGGGCTCATATTGACGCGGCTAGAGCTGAGTGACGCAACCGTGACACAACCAGCTAATTTACGGCTCCAGCCGTGGGGAAGAAGTCGTTGATGTCAAAGGCTGCCTCTTCGCGCTGTTCGTCGTAAAGGTGCGTGTAGGTGCGGAGGGTAAACCCCACATCCGCATGGCCCAGGCGTTCGCTAACCGTCTTGGGCGGAATGCCGCGCCGAATCATCAACGAGGCTGCGGTATGCCGCAGGTCATGGAAGCGGATGCGCGGTACCTCCGCCTCTGCCAGAATCTGGGTGAACCACCTGTAGAAGTTCCGGGGGTCCGTTGCAGTGCCGATCTCCGAGGCGAAGACATACCCGTCGTTCCCGTGACCCTGCCACGCTTCGGCGGCGGCCTTGCGCTCGGCTTCCTGACGTTGACGGTGTTCCTGCAATTTGCTCAAGGTGCCCGCAGACAAGATGATGGTCCGCCGTGACCCAGCCGTCTTCGGCGTTTGCAGGACGAGCTCGACAGAGGACACTGCCAGTTTGCCCGCATGCATCTTCCCGGGCTTCGCCTCCAAACGAACCTCGACAAGGTTGTGCCGGACTTTCAGGCGGGAACGCTCCCAATCAACGTCACTCCACTGCAGCCCCAGCAACTCGCCACGCCGCATGCCCGTCATCAGTGCCAGATAGAACGCCGCGTGTAGGCGGTGGGTCTGCGACTGGTCGAGAAACGCCGCTACCTGTTCGGGGGTCCAGACATGCAGTTCCGGGCGCGTGGTCTTGGGTGCTTTGATCGCCTCGGCCACGTTGCGCGGCAGCATCTGCCAGCGCACGGCCTGCCGGAGGGCCATCTTGAGCACACGCAGGGTATAGCTCATCACTTGTGGGGACTTGCCGTCTCGCCGCAGGGCGGTTAGAGCTGCCTCCACGTCCAGAGGCGTCAGCTTTTCCAGCTTCTTGCGCCCAAGTTGCGGCGTGATGTAGAGCCTCGCCGTATCACGGTAGGAGCGCAGAGTATTGGGTTTGACGCCGTCCCGCTCCTTTGAATCAATCCAGCGGTGAAGGAACGCCGCGACAGTCAGATTCTCGGCATCAGCCAGTGTCCCGGTGTGCTGTGCGGCGAGAAGGGCTGCCATCTTTTCCCGAACCTCGTCCTGGGCCTTCCCACTGACCGTCTTGCGGATCGGCTTGCCTTGCAGGTCATAGCCCAGACTGATCGCGCCGCGCCAGCCGACCACCTTGCCGTTCTTGATCCGCTTGCTGATGGTGCCCTCGCCATTGGCCCTTTTTGCCATGTTTCAACCGTCCTTTCGCGTCACGGTGAGTTGGAGGTCCAGGGCGGCCAGAAGCTTCTGCCACCCCTCAGGGACACTGCCACTCTGGCCGGTGAGCATCCGTGTGATCTGCGGGCGCGGCATCCCCAACTGTTCGGCAATCTGGGCATGTGTCAGGCCGCGCTCGCGCAGCTCAGCTCTGATGGCTTCACGGATGTCTACATTCATCTCAGTCAAGGTAACACCTGCGATTACAACGTAGCACTTTTAATTACACACCTGACTTTGACTGTTCCAAGCGCCTCTCGCTGCCCACAGGTGGGCGAGTTGCCGTTCTGGGTCGAAGCCACAGGCATACAGGGCCGCGCAGGTCAGCACGTACCCTCCCAGGTCCGGCACCATCCCCGAAGGCAGAACACCGGGGCGGTTCAGGCTGTGCCCTGACGCCGCCCGCACCAGCCGTACGAGCGGTTCAGGTAGGCGGGCAACTTGCCCGCCCGTGCTGGCCTGGAGTTCCCGCAGAAGGGCATTCTTCTGCAGCTTGATCTGCTCAGCCAGTTCTGGAGTTACGGCCCCGGAACGCCCGCGAGCGACCAGGCGCCCACCGTCCACAGCCAGGCGCACGCCGCGCCCTTCCAGCTCCCGCAGCAGGTCACCCGCTACCACGTCCCCAGCACCTCCCCGTCTTCACCGTCCGGTCCGTCCCCCGGCGTCCCTGCCACTTGCACCACTACATCAGATGCAAGGGTTTGGTGTGGTGGTGAAACCTCGGGCGCATGGCCCGGCAGGGCGTACCGTCCCCGGTCCAACTTCACCACTTGGCCGGAGTTCTCCAGCGCCTTCAGCGCCCGGTCGAAGGTGCCGCCCTTCCTGCCCAGCTTGGCGCGGGGCAGGGGACCGTCTTGCAGGGCGTCGAGGATGCCGCGCTGAGTCTCCTGTGCCCGCTCGTCCCGCTCCCGGTGAACCGTCCGGGGGCCAGCCTCTCCCAGGAAGTCGAGGCCCAGCGTCTCCAGGCGGTCGCCCGTCCCCACGAACTCCAGCCGGGTCAGGAAGGCATCGAAGGGGGCCGTGTTGCTCTTGTCCACACTCCAGCGCGTGACGTTCCTGTCGCGTTCCTCTTCCTTCTCCAGAGCGACGGAGACACGCGCCCACGCCCGCTTCTGTTGACTCCCCATCGGCGTAGGGATGCCCGCACCACCCGCCGCCGCTTTCGTGGCGTGGTCAATCACCAGCACCGCCGCGCCCGCCTTCCGCGCCGGGTTCAGGCCCAGTCTCAGGGCCAGCGCCACGTCCTGCCCGCTGTTGGTATCGCCCACCATCATCTGACCCAGTGAGTCACACACCACGAGGTCTATTCCCAGGGTCTTGACCGTCAGCGCGAGGTCCGGCCCCATGGCCTCCAGGGATTGCAGAGGGGCGGCTTCGCCCGGAAAGGCGCACTCTTCCGTGTTGGGGCTGTAGTAAACGAAGGCTTCCGGCAGCCCTTCCAGCCCGACCCCCCGGAAGGCCGCTTCAAAGAGTTCCCGGTTGTACTCCCAGGAGCCGTCGAAGTCCAGGTAGAGCACCCGCAGGCCGCGCGTCACAGTCTTCAGGTGAGCGAAGGACCGCCCTACCACCAGACAGGCCACCAGATGCGCCGTGTGAGCGGTCTTGCGGCCTCCGGGCTGCCCGAAGAGCAGCGTTCCCGCTCCCCGCGCCAGAAACTTTTCCACCAGCCATTCCACCGGCTTCACGGGTGGGGCGGTCGTGCCGTTGAAGACCGGGAGCAGCCGAGGTTCACGGGGCGCAGTCACAGCACACCCCCGAACTTCCGCAGCTTGGCCCGGTACTTCCGAAGAGCCAGCGTCTCCGGGTTGTCTTCCACCACCGCACCACTTCTAGGGGTTTGGTGTGATGGTGAAATGTAGGGGGCCGTTCTCTCACCGGTTGGTGAAACGGTGCGGTGAGTGGTGGAATTGGCGGGCCATAACCCCACATGAGTCAGGGGATCGGGAGAAGTCGTACCATCCCGCAGGGCACGGGTCAAAGTGCTCCCTATCTCACTGTCTGGCAGGCCCGTCGCCGCTGCGGCCTGCCACAGAACGGGCTGGGCCTCTTCGCTCTCTAAATGGCCTCCGCCGATCAGTTGCCCAACGCGGAAGCCTGCGCCGTTGAGGTGGTTGTTCCTCTCCCCTTCGCCTGCCTGAGCCAACTCGTCACAAATTCGGGTGAGCGCGGCCAGAGCGTACTTGCGCCGCACGCTATTCGCCCCCGTGGGGACACTGAGCAGAGGGGGCAGTAAGTCAGGGTGCCTACGGACAGGCAGAGGGAAGGCGGCCCGGACCTGGGCCAGGGTGTAGCGCCGTCCAGTGTTGGACAGGATGCGGGTCATGAACGGGTCGCCCTTTTGGTGAAGGAAGCCCGGCAAACGCATTACGCGGCTGAGACCCTTGCAGTCATCCGGACAGCTTCCTACCGCGTGGGCCAGCGCCTCTTGCTGAGCATTGAACGCCGCGCCGTCCAGAGGGGGCGCTTCTCCATTCTCAAGAATCCAGTAGGCATGAAACTTGCCCTGACTGCTCTCGACGAGGAGAGACGGTTCAAGTGACCAGCGGGCGGGGAGGGGTTGACCGTCGAAGTCCGCATAGTAGGCGCGGATGTGGGTCACGTTGCCATTCTTCCGGCCCGCGCCGTCGCCTTCGTTGACCATCACGAAAACGCCCGCGCCTTGCCGGTTCAGGGCGGGCAGCTCTGCCGGACTGTGCAGGATGCGGGACAGCCGCGCGTCTTTGTTGGGCCGGTCGTCGAAGGTCTGGAAGGTATGACGCCCGGCGAACTGAGCGAGGAAGGCGGCAGTTTCGGCGGGAAGGATCATGTCTTCCCCCCCGTCGAGTGCCGGAAGCCCGGCACGTTCAGCAGCGCCTCAAGCACCTTAAGGCCCGCACCGATGCTGCTGGGGCGCTGGGCGTCCTGCTGCGCTAGGTGAGACAGGTGGGTTAGACTGCGTTTGCCCGGACCGTCCCCGTCATGTCCGTGACGGGGGCCTTTCATTGCTGGCTCCTGGTGCCATTCAGGAACTCCTCCAACGCGCTACGCGGAATCAGCCACTTGCGTCCGTATCGAATGGAGCGCAATTGCCCGCTGCGGAGCAGGGCGTTGACGCTGTTCTTGGAGAGACAGAGCAGCCCCTCAATGTTCCTAGGGGTATAGACCAGGGGCGTGACCGCCTGGTCCCGGTCCTGGGCACTGGGTGACCCCTCTTGAAAGAATGCCGAGGGCGCGTCGTTTTCGGGCATGGAGAACCTCTTCGTCGTTGAAAGACGAATTTTGAGTCTTCCCGCACCGTTTAGGGAGTAAGATGACGCCACACGATTCCAGCAAAACGGAACCGTGACTTCTCCCCTCCCTACGGAGCGGGAGCTTGTGAGGGAACTGGTGTGGTTGGCGCCGACGTCCAGTTCTCTCGCCTTTTACTTTTTCAACGTCTGGCCTCCCTCCTGGGACCATGGAGAATCTTTCCATATAAAACCAGCGTTGGCAATAGACAGGGCATGCTTGCTTTAACGCAAGCTCGGGTTTGTCACCCAGAGAGGACAAAAGAGGACAAAAGAGGATGCTTGCTTTCATGCAAGCATCCTTTGATGTTTCAGGCGGTATTTGATTGAATATTCGGGTAGTTTCTGGTCGTCTCCGCCGTCACCCCGCACGCCTGCTCCAGCGCCGTCACCGTCCGGTCAAGTTCGTCGAAGAGGGCCAGCAGGCGGGGGTGGTCCCTGCCGCCGGGAGCCGCCCGGTAGGCGTCTACCAGCAGGCGGTAATACTGCAAGGTCCCGCTCTGCCCCTGTTTGAAGCGGCCAAAGAACGCCGTCCGCGCTTCTGACGAGTCGCCCGCCGTCAGCACATCGGTCAGGATGGCGCGGGCGTTGTGGAGCTTGTCCGACGCGCTGACCAGCAGGGACGAGGCGCTCTGTTGGGCCTCCAGCTCGCGCAGGTAGTTTGCCTTGCGCTCGCCCCACGGGGCTTTCTCCTCGCCCGCCTGCGGTTCGGCGTCGGTGGCGTCTTTGACCAGCCGGGCGACTTCCGGCCCGAAGGTGTCTCTGATCTCCCCGTGCAGCGCGTCCGCGCTCCGCCGTGTGTATTCCGGGCCATCCTCCAGGGCGTCGTGCAGCAGGGCGGCGATGGCTTCGGTTTCGGTAGCACCGAACTCCAGGGCGACCGAGGCCACGCCGAGCAGGTGCGAGAGGTAGGGCACGGTGGGCGTCTCGCCTGGCGCCACCTTGCGGTACTGGCCCCGGTGCCACTCGTGCGCGAGCCGCATAGCGCCAGTAAACCTGTCCGTCAGCGGGAAGTCGGCGGGGGGCTGCTTTTGCTGCGGAAGGGTCATGCCCAGACCATAGCCAAGCAGCGCCGCCCTCTGCGCCGAATGCACCCGTCGGGGGAAGGGTGGGGCGTGGCATCCTGAGGCACCCTTCCCGGCCCTTTCACTTCCCTTCCTGCGAGGTTTCCCCATGTCCCCACCCCCGGCCCAGGCCGCCCTGCCCATGAACGCCCTGACCCTGCTGCGCTCGCCCGAGGGCCTGACCCGCCTGTACCACGACCTCGGCTACCCCGCCGACCCCGAACCGGCGATCTTCTCCCCGGAGGAAATCGGGCTGGAAGGAGCTGCCGCCCAGGACGCGCTGGACGCCACGCTGCTGGTGGACCTGGAAGACCCGGACGGCACCCTGCTGCAGCACTGGCATTTCCGGCTGCGGGGACGGCGCAGCACCCTGGCCGTCCGGCGCGTGACCGAAACCTTCCTGAAACGCTCCGGGCACTACCTGCTGAGCTTCACCGACGAGGAAGGCGGCTACAGCAGCGTGCAGTTCGTCAAACCGCGCCAGGAGTTCCAGGGGACAGGGGACGCGGGGAAAGAGGGGGCCGGGGCCAAAACCCTGGTGCGCCTGAGCAAGCTCACCGTCACGCCGGGCCGCCCCACCGCGCACGACCTGAGCGTGCTGCGCTCCGTGGCCGTCACGCCGCACACCAGCGCCGCCGAGGCCCATACCCGGCAGGTGGACGCCTTCAACGTCGAGCGGGTCACGCGGCGGTTTTTCGAGACGTACCGGCGGCTGTTCCGGCACGTGCGCGACGTCATCCGGGCCGAGAACCCCGGCGCCCGCATCGGGCCGTACGAGCGCAGCACCACCCACGACGACCCCACCCTGCACGCCTTCACGCAGCGCCTGCTGGGCCGGCTGCTGTTTCTGTACTTCATTCAGAAAAAGGGCTGGCTGAGCGGCCAGGGCGACTACATCACCCGGCTGTACGAGGACACAGTGGCCGCGCCGGGCGGCAACTTCTACCGCGACGGCCTGGAAGTCCTGTACTTCGCCACGCTGAACACCCCGCAGCCGCGCACAGGCGGCCTGCCCGGAGACATCCCCTACCTCAACGGCAGCCTGTTCGAGCGCGAGTACCCGGACACCACCGTCCTGAACCTGCCCAACCGCCTCTTCGACCCGGCTTGGGCGGGGGACGGCGCAGAGGACCCCGGCGGCATCCTGCACGTCCTGAACAACTTCAATTTCACGGTGGGCGAGAGCGCGGCGCTGGAGCAGGACATCAGCCTCGACCCGGAGATGCTGGGCAAGGTCTTCGAGAACCTGATGGAGGAGGAGGAGGCCGCCCAGAGCGGCACCTTCTACACGCCCCGCAGCGTGGTGCAGTTCATGGCCGAGGAAACGCTGACCCGCTTCCTGGCCGACCAGACCGGGCTGCCCCAGGAGCGGCTGCTGCCCCTGACCGCCAACGACAGCGAAGCCCACGACCTGAGCACCCCCGAAGCCCGCGCCCTGAAAGACGCCCTGGCCGACGTGCGCGTGCTCGACCCCGCCGTGGGCACCGCGTCCATGCTGGTGGGGATGCTCAGCGCCATGATCCGCATCCGGCGCAGCCTGGAAGCCCGCATCCTGAACACGCCGATCCCCGAAGGCAGCCCCGCCATCGCCGAGTGGAAACGCGAGTACATCCAGCACTGCCTGTACGGCGTGGACATCAAGCACGAGGCCATCGAGATCGCGCGGCTGCGGCTGTGGCTCTCACTGGTGGTGGACGCGGGCGAACCCGAACCGCTGCCCAACCTCGACTACAAGCTGATGGCCGGCGACGGCCTGCTGGAAACCGTGGACGGCCAGCCCTTCATCCGGGCGCAGCGGCAGATGCTGGGCGGACAGGGCGACGTGACCGAGAAAGCCGCCGAAATCGAGCGCCTGCACGACGCCTTCTACCGCGAGCAGCACCCGGGGCAGCGCAGGCACCTGCGGGCCGAGATTCAGCGGCTGGAGCGCGAACTGTTTAGGGCCGACGTGGACGACCGCATCAGCGGCCTGGACGCCGAACTGACCGACCTGAACCGCAAACTGGCCGACCCACGCCAGACCGACGCCGCCCGCACCCGCTTTCGCAAGCGCCACGCCGCCTTGAGCGACAACCTCCAGGCCCTGCTGATGCAGCGCCGCACCGTCTGGGACGAGCAAGAACCGCTGCCCTTCTTCCTGCACAACGTCCACTTTGCCGAGGTGATGAAGGACGACAACCGGGGCGGCAACGGCGGCTTCGACATCGTGCTGGGCAACCCGCCGTACGTCCGGCACGAACGGCTGGGCAAGGAGTACAAGGCCGCGTTGCAAACCGCCTTCCCGGAGGTCGGCACCGGCACCGCTGACCTTTACGTGTACTTTTTCCAGAAGGGGCTGAACCTACTGCGGCGGGGTGGGCGTCTGGCGTACATCACGCCGAATAAGTTCATGCGGGCGGGTTACGGCGCCAAGCTGCGGGGTCACCTTGCCAGCACCACGCGACTGGAACTTCTGGCCGATTTTGGCGACCTGCCCGTGTTCGACGCCACCACGTATCCCCTGATTACCCTGCTGCAAAAAGGCAAGCCCGACGGCCAGCCCGTGCAGATGCTTCCCGAGCGCACCTTGAAAGCGCATCTGGCTGAAGCCATTGAGGGCGGCGTACCTGCCGTGCGGGAGGCTCTGAGCGGCTTTCACGAGTACGCCCGCGCCCTGACTGCGCCCCTGGCCCCCAACGAACTGACCGAGCGCGAATGGACGCTGGACGACCCGCGCGTGCTGAGGCTGATGGACAAGCTGCGCCGGGCCGGAACGCCGCTGGGCGAGCTGGTGGAGGGCAAGTTTTACCGGGGTATCGTGACCGGGTTTAACGAAGCCTTCGTGGTTGACGAGGCCAAACGCGCCGAGCTGGTGGCTGCCGACCCGAAGAGTGCCGAGGTCATCAAGCCGTTCCTGCGCGGGCGCGACGTGCGGCGTTGGAAAGCGGAATGGGCGGGCAAGTACATCATCTTTACTCGCCGTGGAATCGCCATTGACAAGTACCCGGCCATCAAAAGGCATTTGGAGGCCTATCGCACTCGCCTAGAACCAGGAAGACCCGGAGGAAGAAAGGCGGGGAGCTATGAGTGGTACGAGATTCAGGACAATATTGCCTATTTCGAAGAATTTACTGGAAGAAAAATAATATACCCGGATATATCACAAACCCCCAGATTCTGTTTAGATGTAAGCAACTCCTATCCGGATTGCACTCTATTCGTAATACCGGTTAATGGTAAGGAATTTCTCCTCAGCGTGCTATCCAGCCGAGCGGTGGAGTTCTTTATGACTCAAATTATGCCGTCTGTCATGGGTGGTTCTTATCGTTTCAAGTCCATATACATGTCTCAACTTCCCATCCCCACACCCACCCCAGCCCAGGCCGCGCGGCTCGAAGGCTTCACCGACGACAGCCGCCTGGACGAACTGAACGCGCTGGTGTACGAGCTGTACGGCCTGACCCCCGCCGAGATTCAACTGGTGGAGTCGCTGACGGCGGGGGCGTATGCGGGGGCCGGGGAAGTGGCGGTGGGGGAAGGGGAGGAGGAGTAATGGCACCTGAAAATGCCAGCAGCGAAAGCCTGAAACAACTCGTGGAGCAGATTGACGCGCAGCCGCCCGTGGTGCTGCTGCCCGAGTTTCAGCGGGATTTCGTCTGGGAGATGGAGCAGACCTATGCGCTGTTCGACAGCCTGATACGCGGGATTTTTGTGGGCAGCGTGATTTACGGCAAGCCGTCCTTCGAGATGACGTTGCGCCGCATGGACCACCGACCGCGCAAAGGCGCGGGCAGCCGCGCGAAGGTGGAGCGCCTGAGCTACACCGAGGAGAAAATCAAGCACGACAGCCAGGTGTACGGCCTGAAAATTGTGCTGGACGGCCAGCAGCGCACGACCAGCATCTACCGGGCACTGAAGGGCATTGACCGGGTGTATTTCGTGGTGCGGCCCAGCGTGACGGCGGCGCAGGTGAAAGAAGATGACCTAGAGGCGCTGATGCATCCGGACCACGGCGTGCAGGGCGAGGACGTGGAAAACGCGGTGTGCATCCCGTTGCACTACGCCTTCCGGTACATGTCCGAAGCGCCCTTCGACGACGAGGTGCGGGAATACTTCGACAACGAGACGCGGCTGGGGCGGCGACTGGCGCAGGCGGGGGACGACGCCGAGGCCCGCGAGGCGTTCAAGGTTTTCCGGCAGATGCTGCCCAAGTTCAAGACCATGTTCGAGCAGCCGCAGCTTCTGTCGTACTACCTGCTCGACATGGGGCTGGACAAGTTCACGACCTTCTTCGAGCGTAGCAACAGCCGGGGCATCCAGCTCAACTTCACCGACATCCTGGCGGCCAAGGTCTTTGGCAACTTCAACCTGCGCCAGGCCTTCGAGGACTTCGGAGAAAAGCACCCCGGCATGCCGGTCAACCGGGAACTGCTGGTGCGCGCCACGGCGCTGATGTCTGGGCAGTTCGCCGACAAGATTGAAAAGGCCCGCATTCTCAAGGACCTGCGGGCCGACCACTTCAAGGCGCACTGGGAGGACGTGACCCGCCTGTACGACCGAGCGCTGGCTTTTCTTGTCGAGCAGCGGTTTGTGGTGGCCGTGAAGTGGATGCCCTACGACAACATGCTCATTCCGCTGATGATGTTCTTCGCGGAGATGGAGAGGCAAGGCCAGGGCAGCCTGACGCAAAAGCAGCTTCTGTTCCTGCGCTGGTGGTTCTGGGCGTCGGTGTTCTCCGAGCGCTACACGGCGGCGTCCAATGAGAAAATCATGGCCGACTCGGGCATCTTGCGCCGGGTGGCACGCGGGGAGATGCTCGAAGGCAGCTACTTCCTGCGCTTCCGCCCGTCGGTGGGGGACGCCGAAGAGCTGATGTCCTATTCCCGGTCCCAGAGCGCCATCTACCGGGGCGTGCTGAATCTGGTGCATTTCGAGGCGGGGGGCCTGCGCGACTGGACGAACGACGGTCTCATTTCCACCGGGCCACTGGGCGTCAAGGAACTGCAAGACCACCACTTCTTCCCCAAGGGATTCCTGAAAAAGACCGAGAGCGTGCAGGACCGCCCAGACGAGGTAGACGCCATCAAGGACTGCGTGCTCAACCGCGTCCTGATGCCCAAGAACACCAACCTGCGGGCCAGCGACAAGAAGCCCCACAGCTACTTGCAGGAGCTGCTGAAGCTGAACCCCAGTCTGAAAGGCAGCCTGACCAGTCACCTCGTGCCGGTGTCGCTGCTGGAAGACGAGTCCCAGAGTCTGCGTGTGTACGCCACGCTGCTCGAACGCGGTGGGTACGTCGTGGAGCTGATCCGGCGCGAGACGGTAGACGCCGAGCAGCAGGTCCGCGCCGCCTTTGTGAGCGAAGCTCCGGTCCGCGTTCAAGCATGACTGGGCCGCGCCGCAGGCCAGGACGCGGCGGCCCAGACGGGGCAGAAGGGCAGGCCCTGGCTCTGGGGCTGTCTCCAGCAACGGCCCTGAGGTGCGCCGACCTGGCCGGGCGCGGCTGGCCCGACCCCGCCGACGTGGAGCAGCCGCAGCGGGACTTTTTCGCGCTGTATGCGGCGGCCAGGAACCGCGCCCCGGCCTTCCGCGAGGCGGTGCGGGCGTTCGGTGCGCGGCGGGGCGTCCAGGCCGACACCCGGCCAGGGGACGTGAAGCGCCTCGACCGCATCGTGGAGAAATACAGCGTGTCGCTGGAGCAACCGCTGGACCTGCTGGGCGGCAAGGTGGTGGTGGGTAGCCTGCGGCACCTGTACGAGGTGGCGTTCACGGTGCCGGAGCACTTCGAGGTGGTGGCCTACCGCGACCGGGTGCTCCGGCCCCAGAAAAGTGGCTACCGCGACCTGCAATTTGTGGTGGCGCTGGGGGGTGCGGGCGGGCCGCCTCACTACGCCGAACTCAAGGTGTTGCATACCCTGTTCGACCAGATGGACGGCTTCGAGCACCGCCTCTACGAGATTCGCCGGGGCCTCGAAGCGAAGGAGCGGGACAGGCTGCGGGAACCCCAGGCGGGCCAGGGCTGGGGAGAGGAGCCGTGGGGGACGAACTTCGGCTCACCCATCCTGTCCCCCGTCGAGCAGATGGTCCTGGAGGAACTGGGGCAGTCCAGCCGAACGCTGTTCGAGCGAACCTGGGCGCTGGTGCAGGCGCAGGAGCACCCCCCATGAGCCGGGAACCAGGAGACAGGTCCTGGCACCCGCTGGGCAGGCGTGCCACCATGAAGCAGAGCGAGGAGGTGGCCGCATGACGAAACCAGAGGGGCGTGGTCCGGGCGTCAGGTTCTATCTGGTGGGCCGGGTGCCGGTGCGCCTGGAGGAGCGCGAGGGCGGCGGGGTAGATGTGCTGGCCTTCAACCCGCTGCTGGGCGGCTTCGTGCGGGACGCCCGCTATTACGGCGCGGTGCAGTTCGAGGACATGGGCCGCGTGCGCGAAATCGACGAGGCGAACTTCGGGGCGGCGGTCCAGACCCTGCAAAAGGAGTACGGCCAGACGGCCTGAGCCGCCGCGAGTGGAGAGGGGGCCTGTCCGCAGGGAGGAGGCCCCCTTCTGCTGCCGGGTTGCAGGAATACCGTGAGGGCTCAGCAGGCATCATGACCCCTGATGCCGCCCACCAAAATCCCCGACTTCACCGACAACGAGACCTACCACCTCTCGAAGGTCCTGGACACCCTGATCGGCGAGTACGCCGAGCGCACGCTCGACGTGGCGACGGGGTTTTTCAGCCCCGATGTGTGGGGCATCGTCGGGGAGTCGTTCGGCAAGCTCGACGCGCTGCGGCTGATGCTGGGCAAGGAACCGGACCTGCCCCCCGAACAGACGGGCCTGAACCTCGTGCGGCACTACCGCCAGCGGGTGCGCGAGGAGCTGGAGGGCGAGGCCCTGACCAGCGCGAAGGTGCGCCAGATCGAGGCATTGGTGGAGTTCCTGAAGCGGGACAGTGTGCAGGTGCGCCTGTTCGCTGACCCTTTCTTGCACGCCAAGGCGTACCTGTTCCCCTGTTACAGCATCGTGGGGTCCAGCAACCTGACCGTGAACGGCCTGCTGCGAAACAGCGAGCTGAACACCGTGACCAAGCAGGAGGGTGTGGCCCAGCAACTGCGTGAGCAGTGGTTCACGCGGTTCTGGGACCGGGCCGAGGACTACAAGACCGAACTGATCGAGGAGCTGGAGCAGAGCAAGTTCGGCACCTATCCGTGGACGCCGCATCAGGTGTTCCTGAAAGTGCTGCTGGAGAACTTCCGCGACTCACTGGGCTTGGAGGACCAGCCCGACGGGGCGGGCGTGATTCAGCTCGCCGAGTTCCAGGCCGAGGGCCTGCGGCTGGCGCTGGGGCTGCTCGACCGCTTCGGCGGGGTGATGGTGGCCGACGCGGTGGGCCTGGGCAAGTCGTTCATGGGCCTGGGCATTCTGGAGGAATACCTCATCAAGCGCCGGGGCGAGTTCGGCGGGCGGGTGCCGCGCGGGCTGGTGGTGTGTCCCGCGCAGCTTGAACGGCTGGTGTGGCGGCCTCTGCTGGAGCGCTACGGGCTGCCCGTGCAGGTGGTCAGCATGGAGTCGCTGGGCCGGGACGACTTTCCGTGGCGAACGTACGCCAACTACGACCTGGTGGTGGTGGACGAGTCGCACAACTTCCGCAACCCGGCGACCGGGCGGCACATCAACCTGATGCGGCTGCTGACCGGGGGCCGCGCCGACAAGCGGGTGGCGCTGCTGACCGCCACGCCGGTCAACAACACGGTCTGGGACTTCTACCACCAACTGCTGCTGCTGGCGCGGGGCCGCGACGACCTGTACGCGGCCTACGGCATTCCCAGCCTCAAAACCTTTTTTCTGGGGGTGGCGCGGGGCAGCCAGGAGTTCTACGACGTGGTGGAACACAGCATGGTCCGCCGCTCCCGCCGCGACGTGCGCCGCCGTCAGGAGCGCGGCGAGAGCGTGGTCATCGCCGGACAGGAGATCCGCTTCCCGGAGCGCACCCTGCACCGCGTGGAGTACAGCCTGACCGACCAGTTCGGCGACTTTTACGACGGCCTCGTCACGCGCATCGAGCGCCTCAATCTCGTGGCCTACAACCTGGAGCGCTACAAGAAGCGGGCCGACGAGCGCGAGGTCAGCAAGCGTGAGGCTCTGGCGGGCATCTTCAAGACCAACTTTCTCAAGCGGCTGGAGAGCAGCGTGCATGCCCTTGCGGCGAGCGTGGGCAACCAGCGCCGATTCCAGGAACGCTTCGAGGAGTTATTCCGGGACGGGCGGCTGCTCGACGCCGGGGTCAACCGCAAGGTGGAGCAACTGCTGCGGGCGTCCGGTGAGGACGACACCGAGACGGGAGGACGCATCGAGCGGCTGCTCGACAGCCTGCCGGAGGTGGCCCAGGGGGAGTACGACACCTTCCGCATGGCGCAGGACCTCCACGCCGACCTTGAGGCGCTGCGCTGGATGGAAGCGGCCATCAAGAACCTGCTGGTGTCGCGCGGCACGCATGAGGAGCAGGACGCCAAGGTTGCCGCCATCAAAAAGGCGCTGACAGAGCGCGTGGCTGGGCAGGGGCACACCAAGGCCATCGTGTTCAGCTACTACCACGACACCGCCGAGTACCTGTACCGCGCCCTGGTGAACGACGCGGCCTTTCTCGCGGCCATGAACCTCACGCCGGGGCAGGTCGAGCTGCTCAGCGGGGCGAGCAGCGCCGAGAAGCGCAGCGACGTGGTGCGCCGTTTCGCGCCGGTTGCCAACCGCCGCAGCGACGAGGACGAGCTGTCCTATGGGGCGCTGCTCGCGCAGCCGGTCCACCTGCTCATCAGCACCGACGTGCTCAGCGAGGGGCAGAACCTTCAGGACGCCGGCTACCTGCTCAACGCCGACCTGCACTGGAATCCGGTGCGGATGATTCAGCGCGCCGGGCGCATCGACCGCCTGGGCAGCACCTTCGAGACGCTGGAAATCGCTAACGTCTTTCCAGAAGAGGGTCTGGAGCGGCTGCTGGGGCTGGTGGAGCGCCTTCAGCTCCGCATCGCCGACATCGACCGCACGGTGGGCCTGGACGCCAGCGTGCTGGGCGAGAACATCAGCAAACGCTCCTTCGAGGAGCTGCGCCGCATCCGCGCCGAGGACCGCAGCGTCCTGGACGAGCTGGAGGCCGAGAGCGAACTCAGCGCGGGCGACGAGATGCGCCTGCCCCTGATCGCGGCCTTGCAGCACCTGGGCCTGGGTGACGTGGAAGAGATGCCGCTGGGCCTGCACAGCGTCCACCGTGCCCCGGCGGGAGCCCGGAGTGTGTTCTTTGCCTTCCGTGCGGGTGACCGGGTGCTCTGGCGGGTCTACCCGGTGGGCGAGGACGCGGCGGCGCGGTCCGTGCTGACCTCCAAGCGCGACATCTACCGCCTGATCGAGGCGCAGCCGACCGACGCCCGCCAGTCGGAACCTGCAGACCTGGAGGTGTACCCCTACCTGGACCGTGCTGTGAAGGATGTGCTGGCCGAGTCCAACCGGACAGGCCGCAAGGCGAGGGTACGCATGCCGTTACGGGGCGTGAACCTGACGCTCAGCAACTGGCTTCAGGACATGCACGTGCGTGCTGCCCTAGACCCGGAGCAGCACGCCCGGCTGCGCTACACCCTGGAAAACCGCCCCCTCACGGGCTTTGAGCGCGACCCGGCGTTGCGGGGTATCGTGGCCGGGTTAGGCCGGATAAAGACCGAGGAGACGGCTGCTGCGCTGGAAGCTTTTTTGGTGGACGCCAGTCTGCTTACGGACGCTCCTGACGAACGGGTGACCGTGCAGCAGCTCACGGCGGCAGAGATCATGCTGATCGCCTACGAATGGCTGGTATGACAGGAGCTGGCATTCCAGTAGTCCCAGGCGATCTGCTCCTTTCGCAGACGACGTTGACGGTAAGCCTCGACCATTGGGGCGATGGGAATTCCTGGCAAGCGGGCATACCGGCCATGGATGACCGGTCGACCTGGTGTCAGCAACCTCTTGCCTGTCTGGAGCTCGTGCAGGTAGCTGAGATAAGGATCGCGTTGTCGGGGCGTGCTGCCGCCATGACAACGGCATAGGAACTTTCCCTTCACGCTCCGGTCACTGGCGTACCTGCCGCAGTAGTCGCATTTCCAGGCCCAACCTCCCTTGGGAACACGGCGGAGCTGGTCGGGATAATCCAGAACGTCTTGTGCAGTCACAGGGGGAAGCAGGCTTCTTTTCCGGCGGGCCATGAACCAAGCGTGGCATCCAGAGCGGGGGGATAACTGGGGATAAGGGATGACCCTATCCCCTATGGGGACAATGCATGGGGTTAGCTGCCGGGGGATGACCTGCCGTGTAGGCCATCCACTCTGAGCGAACCGAAGGCTCGTCAAAGTGAGGATGCACCAACCTACGCAGTGACACAACAGTGACACAACCAGGCTGGGAAGCAGAGGGAAATCGAGAGACCCCAGGGACGCGTCGTCCGGAAAGATGCCGTCAGGGACAGCATCTGTGGGAGGGAGCAAGCTTGCACGGGAATCAGCCGGAGCAACTCTTAATCAGCGGGTTGTAGGTTCGATTCCTACACGACCCACCAGACCAAAAGCCTCGCCACGCGCGGGGCTTTTTTCTGCATTTGCAAGGGCGAATTATGCGCTCAGTCGCATGCCAAGCTCAGCGTCCGCTGGGCGTGCGGGGCCGCCAGCGGCTTGGCATACCACGTCATCACCGGGCGGGCGTCGAGGGCAAAGGCAAAGCCCTGCCGCTCCCAGAAGCGGGCGCCGCGCGGGTTGTCGCCCAGCACGCTCGCCAGGATGCGGGCCGTGCCGGGGGGCACCCGCCCTTCCAGGTCACGCACGGCCCGCTCGCCCAGGCCACGCGACTGCCGGTCCTCGCGGATCAGCAGCAGGTTGATGGTCAGGTCGCCGTCTTCGGGATAGTGCAGTTTGTAATCCAGGCTGCCCACGCACTCACCTGCGTCGTCGTGCAGGAGTTCCAGGCGGCGCCGGGGGTCGAGCAGGGCGATTTCCACGTCGCGCGTGACCTCGCCCTCGGTCGGCACGCGGGTGCCGAGCAGGGCGAAATAACCGGGTGCCGCCGCGTACAGCGTGTGCAGCAGGGGCGCGTGTTGGAGGGCCAGGGGGGTCGCCTTCAAGGTGAATGCCTCCCGTCCGGTGGGCGGGACCAGAGTGAAACGGGGGGACCGGACGGCCCGCAGCATACGCCCCCCCGCCTGGCCAGAAGCGTGAAATGCCCTCCAGATTCCACTTGAGCCTCGCTTCACCCGCTGGGGGCAGGGGGTGCGCTACCCTGCTAAGATGACCCCCGGTTTCTACGCCCGGCGACTCCAGGCCCCCGGCGCCGTTCTCGCGCCGATGGCCGGATACAGCGACGCGCCCCTGCGTCAGCTTGCCGCCGAGCAGGGAGCGCTGTGGACCGTCAGCGAGATGATCAGCTCGCGCGGCCTGGTGCTGGGCGGCGAGTCCGAGAAACTCACCCTGGGCCGTCCCTACCCCGGCGAGGAGGGCCGGGTGGTGCAACTCTTCGGCGCCGAGCCGGACATCCTGGCGGAAGCCGTGCGCCGCGCCGAGACGTGGTTCACGCCCGCTGCCATCGACCTCAACATGGGGTGCCCGGTTCCCAAGGTGCGTGGGCGCGGTGGCGCCTGCCTGCTCCAGACGCCGGAGGTGGCCTACGGGCTGATCACCGCGATGCGCGGGGCCACCCGGCTCGACGTGAGCGCCAAGATTCGCCTGGGCTGGGACGAGAACCGCAGCGTGGAGATCGCGCAGGGCCTCGCGGCGGCGGGCGCCTCGCTGATCACCGTGCATGGCCGCACCAGCGCCCAGCGGTATACCGGCGAGGCCGACTGGGACGCCATCGCGCGGGTCGCGGCGGCGGTGCCGGTGCCGGTGGTGGGCAGTGGGGACATCCTCACGGCGGCGCAGGCCCGTGCTCGGCGGCGGGAAGCGGGGGTGGCCGCCGTGATGATCGGGCGCGGGGCGGTGGGCAACCCCTGGCTCTTCCGGGCGCTGGCGACGGGCGACGATGCCCTCCCGCCCGCCGCCGGGCGTGCCCGCACCGCCCTGCGGCACGCCGAACTGCACGTCGCCTTCTACGGCCCTGACCGCTATGGCCTCGCCAGCGTGCGGCCGCTGCGCAAGGTGTTACCCCGCTACCTCCCCGACTTCCCCGAACTGCGTGACGCGCTCGTGCAGGTCGACACGGTGGCGGACGTGGCGGCGGCGCTCTCACCCCTGCTGGAGGACGCGGTCCCGCTCCCCGCGCCCGTGGCAGTCGGCGCGTATGCTGGGAGGCGCCCATGAATGTCCGCGAGTACTACATTTATCTGTCCGGCGCACGCGAGGAGCTGTGGAACTTTCTGCGGGCACTCCCCGAGGCCGAACTGAACCGCCCGCTGATCGAGGGCGGCGACCGCTTCCAGTCCATCAAGGACCTGGTGCTGCACGTCGTGGACGTGGAAGACCACTGGATTCACGACGTGGCGCGGGGCGGGCAGGGCGTCTCTTCCCGCTACCCTCACGACTGGGTGCGCCCCCGCGCCGAGAAGTACGCGCTGGGCTGGATTCTGCAGTACGGGAGTGAGGTGCAGGAGCGCACCCGCGCCTTTCTGGACACCCAGCCTGACTTGCAGCGCCGCGTCAAGCTGATTCAGGACGACCCCCAGAGCGAGACGGTCACACTGGACGCCCTGCTGAGCCACGTCATGACCCACGAGGTGCGGCACACCGCGCAGGTCGCCCTCCTGATCCGCCTGCTGGGCCATACCCCGCCGTGGCTGGACTTCCTGCGCTTCGTGCGGCCGCAGCCCGCCCCAACCCAGGGTTGAGCCCGGCGCGGGGCTGAATCCCGCTCAACTGCAGCCCCTGTCCCGGCCGGGAGGGGGGCTTGCCCTTATACTGCCCAGGTTATGCGGACGGTGACGGTAGGTACGCGCGGCAGCACCCTTGCGCTCGCGCAGACGCGGTGGGTGGTGGCCCGCCTGAAGGAGGAGTGGCCGGAGACGGACTTCCGCATCCAGACCATCAGCACCCAGGGGGACCGCAACCGGGGCAGCCTGGAAGCGCTGGCCCAGAAGGGCAACCGGGGCTTCTGGGTCAAGGAGATCGAGGAGGCCCTCCTCGGCAGCCGCATCGACATCGCGGTGCATTCCCTCAAGGACCTGCCCACCGAGCAGCCGGAAGGCCTGGAGGTGTCCTCCATCCCCAAGCGGGTGGACGCCCGCGACGTGCTGATCGGCAAAGAGGGCATGAAGCGACTCGCGGACCTGCCCGAGGGCGCCCGTGTGGGCACCAGCAGCATTCGCCGCAAGGCCTTCTTGCGGGCCTTTCGCCCCGACCTTCAAGTGATTGACCTGCGCGGGAACATCGACACCCGCCTCGCGGCGCTGGGGACTCCCGACTACGACGCGATCATCCTCGCGGCGGCGGGCCTGATCCGCACCGAGATGCGCCACCGCATCGACGAGTTCGTGGAACCCGACCTGCTGCTGCCCGCGCCGGGGCAGGGCGCCCTGGCGCTGGAAACCCGCGCCGACGACGACCTCACCATTGAGGTGGCGTACGCGATCCACGACCACCTCACCGACGACCGGGTGACCGCCGAGCGCGAGTTCCTGGCCGGGCTGGGGGCGGGCTGCATGGCCCCGGTGGGCGCCCACGCCACCGTCAAGGGCGGCCTGCTGACCCTGGAAGGCTGGGTGGGCGCCGTGGACGGCTCGCAGGTGATTCGCGCGACCAGTTCCGGCGACCCCGCCGAGTGCGCCGACCTGGGCGCCGAACTCGCCGCCGACATGCTCGCGCAGGGGGCGGCGGCCCTGATCGACGCCGCCCGGCCCTGAGGAACTGGCCTTGAGGAGGGCCGGGCCTTGACCCGCTGGCCCCGTGTTCTGGCCGTCGCCCTGCTCGCGGCGGGGCTGTGGTTCGGCATCGGCGTGTGGCAGCGTACCCGCGCGGGAGTGGACTTCGGGGACGCGGCCCGTGCCGAGCTGCTCCTTACGCTGATAATTTTCGTGGTCGCCGCCGGGTGGGTGATCGTCTCCGACCGCGTCCGAGGCCGCAAGTGACCCTGCTGGGTCAGCGCCTCGCCGTCATTCACACCGGGGGGACCATCGCCAGCCGTCCCGATCCGGGCGGGCCGGGTGTGACCCCGCAGGAGGCGCCCGCCGTGCCGGGCCTGCCGGGCGTCACGGTCACGGCCCACCAGCCCTTTCGCCTGCCCAGTCCCCACGTCACGCCGGGGCACATGCTGGAACTCGCCCGGCTGATCGAGCGGCTGGCCCCGGACGCGGACGGCATCGTCGTGACCCACGGCACCGACACGCTGGAGGAGACGGCCTTTTTCCTCCACCTTGCCCTGGCGACCGACACCCCGGTCCTGCTCACGGGGTCCATGCGCCACGCCGAGGAGGTGTCCTGGGACGGCCCCGGCAACCTGCTGGACGCGGCGTACGTCGCCCTGCACCCGGAGTCGCGGGGGCGCGGGCCGCTGGTCGTGTTTGGCGGGGACCTCTTCGACGCCCGCACGGTCACGAAGGTCCATACCAGCGCGGTGGACGCCTTCGGGGGCTATCCCGGCCCCATCGGGCGCATCGACCGGACGGGGGAGACGGCCCACCTGCGCTTCTTCGCCCGGCCGGAAGCGCGGCCCGTGTACGCACCCGCCCAGGTGGACGCCCGCGTGGAGATTCTCTATGCCTACGCGGGCTGGCAGGGCGAGGGCTACGCCGAGGCCGCCGCCCGCGCCGACGGTTTGGTGATCGCGGCGCTGGGCACCGGCAACCTCCCCGCCGAGCTGCTGCCCCTCGTCGCCGCGAGTGCTGGTGCTGGGCAGCCCGTCGTGATCGCCACCCGCACCCACGCGGGGCCGATTTTGCCTGTGTACGGTTACCCCGGCGGCGGCGCAACCCTGGTGGCGGCCGGGGCGATCCCCGCGAGCTTCCTGAACGCGCACAAGGCCCGCTTGCTGCTCCTGCTGCTGCTCAGCCTGGGGCAGGGGCTGGAGGAGATTCGGGGGGTGTTCGGGGAGGGAGGGTTCTAAGGGACGCCCTCACCCCGCTGCTTCGCGGCGTCCCTCTGCCAGCAGCTCTACAAGTCTCCCGGAGGTAGAGGGGTCAAAAAAACCCTCTCCCCTGGGGAGAGGGCCTTGCGCAGCAAGGGGTGAGGGGTCCTTACCCCCGCCCCCCCAGGAACGCGTCGTAGGCGGCCATAAACCGCTTCGGTTCCTCGAAGTAGACCAGCGCTCCCGTGTCAAAGCGGCTGAAGGTCCAGTTGTCCCGGTGCTGCACGTTCGTCCGGTCTCCGAAATCGGTGAAGCGGTCGTTGGTGCCGTAGGCCACCCACACGGGCAGGCGCAGCGCCTCATAGATGCGGTCGATATCCGCGCTGAACAGCAGGCCGCTGATAAAGGAAAAGGGCGCGTGCCGGGCGCCGGGCACGTGCGAGGCGGGGTAGTCGTAGCGCAGCAGCCCCTCGTCGATCGCCGCGTAGGAGCCGAAGGTCTGCTTCAGGAAAAATCGGATGCTGGGGGCACTCGCCAGCGCGTCGTAGAAGGCCTGCCCCAGCAGCGGATGTTCGTAGGCCCGCTTGAGTCCGGGTCGGCCCCGCGTGCTGCCCAGCGGCCCGTAGAACTGCTCGGTCTTGCCGAAGCCGGTCGGCGTGACGAACGCCACCGAGCGGAAGCGCTCCGGGCGCTCGGCGGCGGCGCGGGCCAGGAACTCGGCGCCCAGCGAGAGGCCCAGCGCGTCCACCGGCTCGCCGCTCTCGCGGGCGATCTCATCCAGCGCGGCGTGGATGGCGTCCGTCATCAGGCGCGGGCTGTACTCGCGGTCAGAGCGCTCGGAGAAGCCGAAGCCCGGCAGGTCCAGCGCGTACACGCGGCGCGTGGCCCGGTAGTGCTCAAAGAGGGGCCGCACCTCGTAGGTGCTCGCTGCCGCGTTCACCCCGTGAATCAGCAGCAGGGGCGCTCCCGACCCCGCCACGTACAGGTTGAGCCTCCCGGCGCGGCTCCCCAGGGTGCGCCGCTCGGCCTCCACGGCGGGCGGCAGCGGGAGGTCGTGCGGCACGCGCAGGCGGCTGAAGAGGGTCCACCCCAGCCAGGCGGCGGGGAGGGCAGCAGCGGCGGCAAGAAGTCTCTTCTCCATGCACCACCTTAAAAGGCCCTCTCTGGGAGGAAGGTTAGCCCCCGGCCAAACGGGGCTGATGGAGCCGTTCCCTTCTCCAACTGGCGGCTGACCGCTACAGGTTCCACCCCCCTGCCACCTCCAGCTCCTGCCCGGTCACGTAATCGCTGGCCCGCACGAAGTACAACGCGGCGTCCACGAGTTCGGCCACTGTGCCCACCCGCCCGGCGGGAATCTCGCGCAGGGGCTGGCTGACCGAGGTTTCAATCACGCCGGGCGACACCACATTCACGCTGACCCCCGTGCCCGCCAGCACCTTCCCCAGTGCGTGCGAGAGGTGCAGCACGCCCGCCTTCGCCACCGCGTAGGGCACGATCCCCGGCCGTGCGACGAGCTGCCGGGCGCCCGCGTAGCCCAGGTTCACGATGCGTCCGAAGCCCGCCTCCCGCATCAGCGGTGCGGCGGCCTGACAGGTGGCGAAGCTGGCGGTCAGGTTGCTGCCCAGCATGTCGGCCCATTCGGCATCGGTGGTCTCCAGCAGCGGCTTGTGAACGTAGTTGCCCACGTTGTTCACGAGCACGGCCAAGGGCGAGCCGGAAAAGGCCCCGTGCGCCGCCGCCACCAGCGCCCGCGCCTGCGCCGGGTCGGTGAGGTCAGCCTGAAGGGTGGTTGCGGGCATACCCCTTTCCTCGCACAGCCGCGCCGTCTCCTCTGCGTCCGCCCGACTGTCCCGGTAGTGGACGGCGACCGCGTACCCTTCCCCCGCCAGCGCGACCGCCAGCGCCCGCCCGATGCCCCGCGCCGCTCCGGTGACAAGGGCGGTGCCCTTTCCTCTGGCCTCGGTCACCGGCCCTCCCGGCGGGCCAACTCCACCAGCGTCCGGGTATAGGTGTTCAGCGGCAGGGTCAGCGCCTCGTCCAGCGTGGCCCACGACCAGTCCACGATCTCCTCGTTGGGGGTGACTGTCAGCGAGGCGGTGCGGGCGAAGAAGTCCACCAGCAGCAGGTGGGTGGGCTTGTGGAACTCGGGGCTGAGGACGGCCTCCTGGGTCTGGGCGTAGCGCACGCCCGTGATTTCCAGGCCCGTCTCCTCCCGGAACTCGCGCGTGACGGCGGCCTCCAGCGTCTCGCCCCAGTCCACCTTGCCGCCGGGGACCCCCCACAGGCCGCGCCACTTCGTCGTTTCTACCAGCAGCACGCGCTCTCCCGGTCCCCACACCAGCGCCCCCACACACACGACGGGTCTGTCCATGGGGAGCAGGGTACGGTGCGGGGCGGGGGCCGGGGCTAGAGTGGGGTCATGACCGCGCTGGGGTGGCTCACCGTGGGTGGGTTGGTGCTGCTCGCTCTCCTGCTGTCCGGCGGGCTGGCCCGCAAGCCCAATCTCCCGCTGGGAAGGCTGCTGCTGGGGCTGATGGAGGTATATCTGCTGGCCGGGGTGGCGGTGGTGGTCCTGTGGAACCTGTGGCCCGGCCAGGAGGACACAGATGCCCCCACAGGCTACCTGCTGGTCGGGGCGCTGACCCTCGTGCCCCGGCTCGCGGAGGTGCCCGCCGTCCGTGCCCTGCGCCTCCCCGCCCGCTGGGGCGTCATGGGGTTGGGGCTTGTCCTGCCTGTCCTGGGCTTGATGCTGGGGGCTGCGCTGTTCCGGCCTGAAACGCTGGGTGTCCTGACCGAACTGCTGCTGTGGTCACTGGGTCTGGCCGCCGCCTTGGCTGTCCTCGCGGCGCTGTGGCAGGGGCTGGAGCGGGTCTGGGTCCTTCCGGCCGGGGAGCAGCAGACCGGTGTGGGCAGTCCCGACGAGCGCCCCACCGAGGGCCGCTGACCCCTACCGCGCCCTGCGGTGGCGCAGCACCCGCCGCTCCAGCGCCGCGACGGCGAGGTACAGGGCCACCCCCAGCCCGACCAGCAGCGCGATGGCCGCAAACTGCCGGGGGGTGTCGTAGTAGGCGCGGGCCTGGTTGACCGCGAAGCCCAGCCCCGGCTGGTTGCTCACGAACTCCCACACGACCGCGCCGATCAGTGCCAGCGAGAGGGCCAGCCGCAGCCCCCCCAGCATCACGGGGAGGGCCGAGGGCAGCTCCAGCCGCGTCAGCCGCTGCCACGGGGAAGCCCGCAGGGTGGAAAAGAGTTCGTGGTCGGTGCGCCGCACCTCGCGCACGCCGACGATGGTGGCGATCATCACCGGATAGAGGGCGCTCAGGGCGCTCACGAGGACCGCCGGAAAGCGCCCGAACCCGAACCAGGTGATCAGCAGCGGGGCCAGCACCGCGATGGGCGTGCTCTGCGCCGCGACCACGAAGGGGCTGAGCAGCCGTTCGAGCGTGCGCGACTTGCCCAGCGGATAGCCGATCAGGGCACCGGCGAGTGACCCCAGCAGCGCCCCCAGCAGCGTGACCCCGGCGGTCGCACCCGCAAACGACACGAACTCTCCCGGCGTGGCGGCGAGTTCGGCCCACACCTGCCCCGGCGAGGGCAGCAGCAGGGGCTGGCCCAGCGCCCGCGCCGCCAGCTCCCACACGGCCAGCCCGACCACGATCGCCCCGACCGGCGCCAGCGCCCCCAGGTCCAGCCGCGCCGGGGGGTCGGTGCGCAACCGGGTGGAGTCGCCCGTGCCCAGCAGGTTCCGCAGCCGCGCCTCCAGCCCGTCGGTGTAGGCGGTCACGCGGCCCTCGCCCCGCGTATCGAGTTCATCCACCACCCGCCCGTCCCGCAGCACGACCACCCGGTCGGCCAGCCACACCGCCTCGCGGATGGAGTGGGTCACCAGTACGGTGGTCCGTCCGGTCTTGTCGTGGAGGTGGCGCAGTTCGGCGTTGAAGCGCTCGCGCACCAGGGCGTCGAGCGCGGCGAAAGGTTCGTCGAGCAGCAGCACGTCGCTGCTCTGGGCCAGCGCCCGCGCCAGGGCCACCCGCGCCCGCATGCCGCCCGAAAGCTGCGCCGGGTAATAGCCCGCGTACCCGTCCAGCCCGACCAGCCTCAGCGCCTCGCCCGCTTCCAGCCCCCCGCCCGCCCCGAGGTCGTGGGGCAGGGCCACGTTCCGCAGCGCCGTGCGCCAGGGCAGCAATCGGTCGTCCTGAAACATCAGCGCGGGCGGTGTGGCGACCTCCACCCGGCCTGGCCCGGCCCGCAGCAGCCCCGCCAGCACCCGCAGCAGGGTGCTCTTGCCGCTGCCCGACGGCCCGATCACCGCCAGGAACTCGCCGTGGGGCACCTCCAGCGTCACGTCCTCCAGCACGGTCTGGCCGCCCAGCCTCACCGTCACATTCGTCAGGCGGATGGCCGTCTGGCCGTCCCCCGTTCCCACCTCTCCCGGAGTGCTCATGCGGCGGGCCTCCCGCGCGTGTTCACGAGCACCACGCCTGCAATCGCCACCGCGCCCCCCAGCAGCGTGAGCAGGGTGGGCACCTCGCCCAGCCACAGCCACGCGATCAGCACGGCGAACACGGGCGAGACGTACAGGAAGGAGGTCGCCGCACTTGCCCCCACCCGCGAGAGCGCGAAGGTCCACGTCAGGTAGGCCAGCGCCGCTGGAAAGAGGCCGATGTAGACCACGGCCAGATGCGCCTCCAGCGGTGCCCGCGCAAGTTCTCCCCCGAAGCCCGGCAGGAAGATGAGCAGCGGCAGCGTTCCCGCGATCAGGCTCCAGACGGTGAAGGGCAGCGGCCCCATCCGCGCGAGCAGCGGTTTTTGAAACACGAAGTACAGGCTGGTAAACAGCGCCGCCGCCAGAATCAGCCCCGCCCCCCGTGCGAAGCCCACGCCCTCGCCCTGCCCCAGCACCAGCAAGGCCACCCCCAACAGGCTGATCAGCGTTCCGAGCCACCCCAGAGCGTTGAGCCGTTCGCCCGAAAAGCGGGTCGCCAGCAGCGCCGTGATCACTGGCCCGGCCGCGATGATCAGGCTGGCGGTCCCGGCAGGCACGCTGACCTCGCCGTAGTTCAGGCAGACGTGGTAGAGGGTGATGCCCAGCAGGCTCAGGCCAAAGAGGGGTCCCAGGTCGGCCCGCGACGGCAGTGGAAGCCGCGCGGCCAGGGCGTACACGATCAGCGCGGCGGCCGCCACCAGAAAACGGTAGAGGGTCAGGTGTCCTGGCGAGAAGGCCTTCAGCCCCGCCCGGATGCCCGCGAAGGCCGAGGCCCAGAACACGATGGTGACCACCAGGGCACCCAGCGAGAGGGGGTCCATGCGGCCCACCTGGGGCACCCGCGTCGTCATGACGGCCAGCCTAGCGCGGCCCCGGCCCGAGCGTGAGCGGCCCGTCAAGGCGGGCACATCCGCCCCCCGCCGCCCAGCCGGGAGCATGGGCAGGAAGTCTTTTCCTCAGGAGGTCTCAGCATGGATGACCGCAAGACAGACACCGGCACCCACGGCGCGTCCTACATGGGCGCGGACAATACGCCCGACACGAACACCAACCTCGACCCCAGCGTGTCCGGCGGTCCCCAGACCGGCGCCGACCGCGAGGCCGCCGAGGAGGTGGCTGACCAGTACGCCCAGGGCGGCCTCGCGGGGGGGATGGCCGCCACCCCCGACCCCACCCGCCAGAACGACAACAGCGGGATGCTCCAGCCCGGCCTGACCCCCCGCGACGAGGAGGCCGACGGCGCCGACACGATCGGGCAAAGCGGCAACGACCGCAACGACGAATAGATGAGGTCACCGGGAACCTCTCCCCAACGACACCTTAAATGTGAGTTGGGCAAGGATTAACCCAGGCTCAAGACCGCCGGGCCTAGACTGCCCGGTACGGAGGAACCAGCGATGAGCGCAAACATGGACAACAGCGGCAGCAAGGAAGGCAGCAAGAGCATGGACCAGGGCCGCCTGATCAGCAGCGCGGCGGGCGCGGCCCTGATGATTCTCGGCCTGCGGAAAAAGGGCCTGATGGGCCTGCTGATGGCGGGCGCGGGCGGCTACCTCGCCTACCGCGGCGCGACCGGCAACGACCCCGTGATGAACGCAGCGGGCCTCAGCGGGAATGCAGGCGCGGCCAAGCCCATCTTCGTGGAGCACAGTGTGGTCATCGACCGCCCCGCTGATCAGGTGTACGGCTACTGGCGCCAGCTCGAGAACCTGCCCCGCATCATGAGCCACCTCGAAAGCGTCACCGTCCTTGACGAGCGCCGCAGCCGCTGGGTCGCCAAGGCCCCGCTGGGCACCCACGTCGAGTGGGAAGCCGAGATCGTCAATGACAAGCCCGGCGAGCGCATCGGCTGGCACAGCCTCCCCGGCGCGACCGTGGACAACGCGGGCAGCGTGCAGTTCGAGGGCCTCCCCAACGGCGGCACCCGCATCCACGTGGCGCTGTCGTACCGCCCGCCTGCTGGGGCGCTGGGCGCGGCCGTCGCCAAGCTGTTCGGCGAGGAACCCAGCCAGCAGATCGCCGACGACCTCCAGAACTTCAAGCAGACCTTCGAGGGTGCGAACCCGGTCAACTGAGCTACGGCGCCAAGAGAGAGGGCGGCCTCCCGGTATGGGGGCCGCCCTTCTTCAGACGATGTACTACCAATTCAGGTCGTAGTTGCCAAAGGGCCGGGTCTGCGAAACGGTCGTGCCGTCAAAACGGTTCCAGCCCTTCTTGACGGTGAAGCCGAAGAGAGAAGCGTCCGAGGTGGCATAGATCAGGCCGCGCGTGCTCCGCTGGGTCCGGGGCTCGTTCGCGTCGAACTTCTTGTTGTTGTTGAGGTCCACGTAGGCGAGGACCTCGTACACGCCCGCCTTCGCGGTGTCCGGCAGCGAGATCGAATACACCCGCTTTTGGGGGTTGAAGGTGCCGATGTCGAGCTGATCGACCGCGTTGTTCTCGAAGCCGGTGCCTGTCAAACCGATGAGCGCGATGCGGACATTGCCGCTCTGGGGCTGGGTGCCGCGAATCTCGCCGGTCACGTCGCCGCGTGGCACGCCCAGCAGGTTGCACGACGCCAGCGTGAGGGAAAGACCGAGGGCCAGGGCCGCCTTTGTCATGGATTGCATGGCCGGAGCGTAATTGGGCCGGGCCGCCGTGGGGTACGAGGGGGCTAAACCTCCGGTGAAGCTTCGCCTTCCTGAAGGTCTGCCGCCCCCGCCTCCACCACCGTCAGCGAGCGCAGGGTCGCGCCCTGGTGCCAACCGTACTGCGGGTCGCGCAGCCCCAGCGCTTCTGCAATGGCGCGGGCCGTACTCTGATCCGGCTCCCCCTCCAGACAGAACAGCAGGAACTTGCGCCCGCCGGGGCCGATGCGGATAAACAGGTTCTCGCCCAGTTCAAGCTGCTGGGTGCGGCCCAGCTTCTCGGCGCGGCCCTGCGCGTACCGCAGCGCGTCGCGGATGCGGACGGTGACGGTGGGGTGGCTCATGGGGTCGCCTCCTTGGGCGGTGGGCGCAGGCCGTCCAGCAGCAGCCCGGCGTAGCGGTCGGCCACCTCGCGCGGACTCAGCCGCCCACCGGGGCGGTACCAGGTATAGGCCCAGTTCACCGCCGAGAGGATCAGGTTGGCGGTCATCTTCACGTCCAGATCGGCGCGGAAGACCCCCTCGCGCACTCCCCCAGCGACGAGGTCCCGGTAAAAGGCCTCGGTGGTATCCCGCCACGCCGTGACCCGCGCGTAGGCCTCCGGCGAGAGGTGCTTCCACTCATGGAAGAAGACGGTCGCGCTCTCCAGATTGCCCGCGACCACCGTGAGGTGCCGGGCCATCGCCTCGCGCAGCCGCTCGTCGGCGGGGCGGGGGTCGGTCTGAAGGTCCATCAACGCCCCCTCGAACTGCCGGGCGGCCTGCTCTACGATCTCGATCAGCAGGGCTTCCTTGCCGCTGATGTGCGCGTAGAGGCTGCCCCCCTGCATCCCCAGCTCGGCGGCGAGGTCGCGCATGCTGGCCCCGTGGTAGCCCCGCTGGGAAAACAGGCGGCTGGCGACCTCGTGAATCTGCTCGCGGCGTGTCCGCGCGGGCGGGGTGGGGGCAGGGGAGGGGGCAGAGGGGTCCGTCATGGGGGGACGCGGCGGCGTGCGGGCAGGGTAGCACGGCCTTCCGGGGGGGCAGGGTGCTAGAACGGACGGCATGACCTCCACTCCCTCCCTTCCCGGTCAAGCGGCCCCGGCGGGCGTGCGCCCCGCGGTGCGGACGGTGCCCGCCTACCCCTTTACCCCGCTGGACGTGCCCATCAAGCTCGACCAGAACGAGAACGCCTACGACTTCCCGGCGGAGCTGAAGGCCGAGGCCACCGCCCGCATGCTCGCCCGCCCCTGGAACCGCTATCCGGACCTCGGAGCGGAGGGGATTCGTGCCCGCCTCGCCGCGCTGACCGACTGGAACGAGGCGGGCGTGGTCCTGACGCCGGGCAGCAACCTGCTGATCAAGCTGCTGACCGAACTCGCGGGCATCGGGCAGACGGTCTTGACGGTCAGTCCCACCTTCGCGGTGTATACCCTGGAAGCGCGGATGCTCGGCGCCCGGCTGGTGCAGGTGCCGCTGAACCCCGACTTCTCGCTCCCGGTGGCCGGGCTGGTGGAGGCGCTGCGGACCCAGCCTCCCGGCGTCCTGTACATCACCCAGCCGCACGCCCCGACCGGGCACGTGGACCCCGCCGGGGCCGTGCGCGAGGTCGTGGAGGCGGCGGGCCGGGACTGGATCGTCGTGCTGGACGAGGCCTACGGCGAGTACAGCGGGACGGATTACCGCTCGCTCGTGCGCGAGGGCGGCAACCGCCTCAGCCTGCGGACCTTCAGCAAGGGCTGGGGACTGGCGGGCATTCGGCTGGGCTACGCCCTGACCAGCCCCGCCCTGGCGACCGAACTGCGCAAGCTCGTCCCCGCCTTCAACATCGGTGTGCTGGCGGAGGCCGCGCTGGAGGTTGCCCTGGAGAACCCCGGCTACGTGGCCGAACGCGCCGCCGAGGTCCGCCGTGAGCGCGAGCGCGTTCTCGCGGCCCTGCGGGAGCACCCGGTCTGGGGACCCCTCCCCAGCGAGGCCAACTTCTACCTGCTGCGGACGCCCGACGCGGAAGCCGCCTACCGTCACCTCCTCTCGCACGGCATCGTGGTGCGCCGTCAGGACTCGCTGCCGGGGCTGGCGGGGTGCCTGCGGGTGGCGGTGGGGACGCCCCAGGAAAACGACGCGCTGCTCGCGGCGGCGCGGGCCTACGTGACCTCGGACAAGTAAGGCCCGTCCGCGAGGGCGGTCACGCCGGGGCACGGGCGCACGCGCTAGCCTCGGCGGGACCGCCTTCCCCGTATGGACGCCTTCACCCCACCCCCCAACTTCGCGCCGCGCTCGCCCCTTGTGCGCGACTGCACGGCGTGCGGGGCGTGCTGCTCGGCCCCAGATATCCACGCCCTGCGCAAGCCGTTGGGCGTGCCGTGCGTCCACCTGCGGCCCGATTGCCTGTGCGCGGTGTACGCCGCCCGGCCCGCCGTGTGCCGGGGCTACCAGCCCGACTGGGTGTGCGGGGAGGTGGCTCCGTTGCCCACGCTGGAGGCGCGGATGCGGCGCTTTCTGGAGGTTTACGGGTTGGACGACGAAGCCCGGCTCTAGAACAGCATCGCGCCCACGGCCGCGCACGCCCCCACCACCGCCCACGCAGGCCAGCGCCCGGCGGTGAGCGCGGCGTAGGCGAGCAGCGCCAGCGCAATGTGACGCGGTTCGCGAATGCCCGCTGTGAAGACCGGGTGGTACAGGGCGGCGAGCAGCAGGCCCACGACCCCCGCGTTCAGCCCCGCCAGCGCCGAGCGGGCGGCGGGCCGCACGGAAAGGGCCGCCCAGAAGGGCAGCGCCCCCGCCATCAGCAGGCCCCCGGCCAGGAAGATGCCCAGCGTGGCAATGATGGCCCCCACCAACGCAGGCAGGGCCGTCTGCGCCGCGCCCAGGTAGGTCGCGAAGGTGAACAGCGGCCCAGGCACCGCGTTCGCCGCCCCGTACCCGGCGAGAAAGGTGGACGGCGAGACGTGCTCCGGCACGAACCCCGCCTCCAGCAGCGGCAGGACCACGTGCCCGCCCCCGAACACCAGCGCCCCCGCCCGGAAGGTGGTGGCAAACAGCGACCACCCCGGCCCCAGCGCGGCCAACAGCGGCAGCGCCAGCAGCAGGACCGCGCACAAGGCTAGCAACGTCGCCCCCACCCGCCGCGAGATGGGCACCGGGGGCAAAGTCGCCTCCGCCCCTGCGCCGGGCAGGAGGCGCCAGCCCACCACCGCACACAGCGCCAGCGCGGCCACCTGCATTCCAGCGACAGGCCACACCACCAGCAGGGCCGCCACCCCCAGCGCGAGCGCCGCCCGCACCCGGTCCGCTCCCACCAGGCTGCCCCACATCCCGGCGACCGCCTGCGCGACGACCGCCACCGCCGCGACCTTCAGCCCCGTCAGCCACCCAGCCTCCGCTCCACCCCTGAAGCGGGCCACGCCCAGCGCGAAGGCCACCATCAGCAGCGCACTCGGCAGGGTGAAGCCCACCCACGCGGCCAGCAGGCCCCACCCGCCCGCCCGCAGCAGCCCCAGCGCCATGCCGACCTGACTGCTGGCCGGACCCGGCAGAAACTGCGCGAGCGCCACGAGGTCGGCGTAGGCCCGCTCGGTCAGCCACCCCCGCCGCTCCACGAACTCGCCCCGGAAGTAGCCCAGGTGCGCGACCGGCCCCCCGAAGCTGGTCAGGCCCAGCCGCAGAAAGACAAAAAAGACCTCCAGCGTTCGCATCTAGAGGTCAGCTTAGGGTGGGAGGGTCAGTCGTCGGCCGCCTGCCCTTCCTTCTTGGGCACTTCCGGGTTCTCCACGAACTCGGTGGGGTCAAAGCGGTCGAAGCCGATCTCCTTCTCGTAGTCCTGAATCTTGACGTGCAGGCGGCGCACGTCGCCTTCAACGGCCCCGTAGTCGAAGGTGTCGAAGATGGCGGTCGTCTTGTGGTTGCCGCCCTCGAAGTCGGGCACCTCGCGGGTCTTGCGGATGCCTTCTTCCAGCGCCTTGCGGCTCTCGATGCCGAGGTTACGGAACGCCACCTGCATCACGTCGCGCTGGAAGTCGCGGGGGCCGTAGATGCCAGCGCGGTAGACGGTTTCCGCGAAGTCCTGCCAGTCGGGAACCAGCGCCGAAGCGGGCATGGAGAACTGGCCGATCACGTTCTTGATCGCGTCCAGCGTGCGCTCGGGGTAGTAGTAGAGGTACATCCGCACGCCCTCGAGGAAGAAGTTGTAGTGCGCCGCCTCGTCCACCGCAATGGTCTGCGCGACCTTGGCGAGCACAGGGTCAGAGAAGTCCTTGTACTGCGGCTTCTCGCTCTTGCCCTGAGCGATTTTCATCATGTTCAGGTAGTTGAGCTGGGTGGCCCGCTCCTGAAACACGGTGTACACGAGGTTGTGAATGGCGTCGGGGAAGGGCAGTTCCCAGGTCTGCGACCGCAGGCGCTCCTTGTACTCCTCAATCCACTGCGGGGAGCGCTGGCCGCTGAACAGCACGGCGTTTTCCCAGGCGTCGGCGTGCTTTTCTTCCTCGCTGCCCCAGCGGAGCTGGAAGTGGCTGCGTCCATGGCTTCTGCGCACGAGGTTCACGAGGCTGGAGGTGAAGTCAGGCGCGTACTGCTCGACCGCGAAAAAGCCCTGAATCACCCGGACGATCTCCGGCGGCAGGTCCTGACGCAGCTTGAGCCACTCGAAGGAGCGGTCAGGGTTCCAGTTGCGCGTCTCCTGACTGCGGGCGGTGTACCAGCGGTAGAGGCCCAGGAAACCGCGCTCGATCAGGCGGTCTTTCTCGGCGTTGCTGAGCAGCCCGGCCGGAGTGCGCGGGCGCTCGTTGAGCATGTTGGGGGGCAGAATGTCGGCCATCGGAAACTCCTTGTGAGGCGGCGTGCACGTGGCAATCCGCCGGAGGGGTAGGGAAGGGGGACGTTACCCTGCTAGGCTACGGTTCCCCACCTGACGGAGGCGTGAACTGGGACGCGGTTTAACTTGATCCTCGCCCCATGCGGCTCCAGCCCGGCGCGGGACGGAGGCAAGCAATGGTCCTGACCCTGACCGCCCTCGCGGCGCTCCTGGGAGGCGGCGCCGCTCCGGTGTCCAGCCTCGTCCCCCCACCCGCCCTGAGCGCGTCCGGTCCGGTGCGCGAACTGGCGCTGGCCGCTGACCCGGATGGGCGGCTGGTCCTCGCGGTGATGACCGACGCCGGGCGCTTCAGCAGCGGGCGGGGCACCTTTACTGGGCGGCAGCTCCGGGTGTGGCGGAGGCAAGGCACCACCTGGGAGGCGCTGGGCGGCGTCCTGAACTACGACCAGCCGCGCCCGGTATCGGACCTGAACCTCGCGCTGGACCGGGCCGGGACCCCGGTGCTGGTCTGGAACGAGAACTACGGCGACAACGACGTGGTGGTCTTCCGGGCCTACCGGGACGGGGCCTGGACCGACTGGCGCACCCGCTACCTGGGCGACGATCTGCCCTACGCGGCCCGCACGCGGGGGGTCGCGGCGTGGGACGGTGAACCCGTGCTGGCCTGGGGCGAGACGCTGCGGACCCCCTACGGCAGCCGCCTGACGGTGCGGACCTGGGACCCGGCGGCGCGGACGTGGACCCGCAGCCCCCCCTTTAACGACGGTCTGATCTTCGCCCGCACCCCGGCCCTGGCCCTGGACCGCTCGGGGCGGGCGACGGTGGCCTGGCTTCAGGGGGACGTGCTGACGAGTGACGTGTTCGTCAAGCGCTGGACCGGCACCCGCTGGGAGGCGCTGGGAGCCAGCCTGAACCGCCGCCCGCACACCTACGTCGCCTCCACCCGGTTGGTGCTGGATACCGAGGAGCGCCCGGTCGTCGCCTGGCTGGAGGACGCAGGCGGCGAGGACGCCTTGCACGTCTCGCGCTGGACGGGGCGGGCGTGGCAGGCGCTGGGTGGGCGGCTGGGCACCCGCGCGGCCTCGGCCCCAGCGCTGGCGCTGGACCGGGCGGGGCGGCCCGTCGTCGCCTGGGTGGAGGAGCCGGGTGGAGTGGGCCGGGTCTTCATGGCGCACTGGACCGGGCGGGAGTGGCGGATACGAGGGCCGCTGAACCGCGACGCCCGGCGGGATGCCCGCTCGCCCTCGCTGGCGGTGGACACTTCGGGAGCGGCGGTGCTCGCGTGGCGGGAGGACGTGGGCGGGGTGTACCGGGTGCAATTCGGGCACTTCGGGTTCTGAGCCGGGGCGCCTACACTCTGGGCATGACCTCCCGCCAGAGCCTCGTCGGTCAGCCCGCGCCCGACTTCACGCTGCCCTCCACGTCGGGGCAGGCCGTGACCCTCAGCTCCTACCGGGGGCATCAGCACGTCGTGCTGGTCTTCTACCCGCTGGATTTCAGCCCGGTGTGCTCCATGCAACTGCCCGAGTATTCCGGACGGCAGGACGACTTCGCGGAGGCGGGGGCGGTCGTGCTGGGCGTC
The DNA here is from genome assembly GCF_009377345.1 of Deinococcus terrestris. Lineage (NCBI taxonomy): Bacteria > Thermotogati > Deinococcota > Deinococci > Deinococcales > Deinococcaceae > Deinococcus > Deinococcus terrestris. The sequence goes on from NZ_WBSL01000004.1 coordinate 187,714, forward strand.
AACCGCGACAGCGTGTATACCCACAAGGCCTGGGCCGCCGAGTACGGCATTGAGGTGCCGCTGCTGGCCGACCTCAACCTGAATGTGGCCCGGCAGTACGGCGTGGCGATTGATGAGCGCGGGGTCACCGGGCGGGCGGTGTTCCTGATTGACCGGGGGGGCGTGGTGCGCTTTGAGCATGTGGAGGCGCAGACCGGGGACTATACGGTGCGGCCCGAGGTGGTGCTGGGCAAGATTCGGGAGCTGGGCTGAAGCCCCCTCCCACTGCGCCACACGGCGGATGCTCCGGCCCCCTCCCCCGCACTAGCCTGGGGGAATGCCGGACGCGCCCCCCTCTCCTCCTTCCTCCCCCTTACGCGGCGGGTCGCTGGCCGTGCTGCGGGGCTACCTGGGGCCGCTGAAATGGCAGGTCGCGGGCCTCGCGGCGCTGCTGCTCTCCGCGACGGGCCTGAGCCTCACGCTGCCGCAACTGCTGGCTCGCTTCGTGGACACGGTGCGGTTGGGGGCGGGGGCCGATGTAGGGCGGCTGGTGCAGCTCGCGGGCTTTTACCTCGCGCTGGCGGTGGGGGTGCAACTGCTGAACGCCGGGGCTACCTACCTGGGGGCGCGGGTGGGCTGGACCGCCACCAACCGGCTGCGGGTGGACCTGCTGCGGCACATGCTCTCGCTGGACATGCGCGAGCACAAGGAACGCACCCCTGGCGAGATGATCGAGCGCATCGATGGGGACGTGACCGCCCTGAGCAATTTCTTCTCGCAGTTCGCGGTGCGCGTCTTCGGGGCGGCGCTGCTGCTCACGGGCGCGGTCGTGATGTTCTACCTGACCGACTGGCGGGTGGGGCTGGGCGTGACCGTCTTCGTCCTCCTGACCCTGATCGCCATGAACCGGGTCCGCAAGCTGGGCGTGGAGCCCACCCGGCTGGAGCGCGAGGGCAGCGCCCAGCTGTTCGGCTTCGTGGAGGAACGGCTGGCCGGGCTGGAGGACGTGCGCTCGCTGGGCGCGGGCGGGCACCACCTGCGCGGATTCCTGCGGGTGCAGGGCGAGTATTTCCGGCGCGGCGTGTACTCCTGGCAGCGCCGCAGCGTGGTGTGGTGGCTGAGCATGGTCCTGTTTGCGGTGGGCTACGTGGGCATCCTCGCCTCCGCCATCGGGCTCTACGCGGCGGGGGCGATCACGCTGGGGACCGCCTTCCTGATGTACCAGTACATGAGCATGGTGGAAGAACCCATTGACCAGCTCACCCAGCAGCTTCAGGACCTCCAGAAGGCTGGGGCCAGCCTGGGCCGCATCTCTGAACTGCTCGCCCTGCGCTCGGGGCTGCCGGAGGGGGACCGCGAGCTGCCGGACGGCCCGCTGGACCTGCGTTTTGAGGACGTGACCTTCCGCTACGACCCGGAAGACCCCACCGCGCCCGCCGTCTTACAGGGCGTGTCTTTCCACCTCCCCGCCGGGCAGACGCTGGGGCTGCTGGGCCGCACCGGGAGCGGCAAGACCACCCTGACCCGGCTGGTCTCGCGCCTCTACGACCCCACCGAGGGACAGGTGCGGCTGGGCGGCATGGACACCCGCGACGTGCGGCTCGCCAGCCTGCGGACCCGCGTGGCCGTCGTGACCCAGGACGTGCAACTGTTCCAGGCCAGCGTGCGCGACAACCTGACCTTCTTTGACCCGGCCCTGCCCGACGAGGCGGTGGAGGCCGCCCTGCACGAGGTCGGCCTGGGAGACTGGCTCGCCCGGCTGCCCGAGGGCGTGCGGACGCCGCTGCCCACCGGGAGCCTCAGCGCGGGGCAGGCGCAACTGCTGGCCTTTGCGCGGGTGATGCTACGTGACCCCGCCGTGATCATCCTGGACGAACCCAGCAGCCGCCTCGACCCCGCGACCGAGGCGCAGCTCACCCGCGCCATGACCCGGCTGCTGTCGGGCCGCACCGCCATCGTGATCGCCCACCGCCTCGACACCGTGGCCCGCGCCGACCGGATTCTGGTGCTGGACGCGGGCCGGGTCGTGGAGGACGGCCCCCGCGCCCTCCTCGCCGCCGACGGGCAGAGCCACTACGCGGCGCTGCTGCGGGCCGGAACGCTGGCCGAGGACGGGGGGGTGCTGGCGTGAAGCGGCTGAACCCGCCGGAGCCTCGGCCTTCCGCCCCCACACCCGATCAGCGACAGGCCACGCACCCCTCCCGGAGCCTCCCATGACCCCCAGCACGCCCGCCGCCACCCCTCCCTCCCGCACCCTCGCGCTTTCGCGGCGGCTGTTCGCGTACCGCCCCGGCCTGTTCGCCTTCAACGTGGGCATATGGGCGCTGGTGTATATGGCCCCGGCGCTGCTCACGGTGGCGGTGAGCACCCTGTTCGGGCATCTGGAGGACGCCGACCGGCTGCGGGTGGCGGGGGACCCCATCACGGTGCCCATCGCGGCGGCGTGGGTGGCGCTGGGATGGTTCGCCTTCGTGCGGCTGAGCCGCTTTGGGCTGTTCTACGGGGCCTTCCGGGGTCTGATTGAGCTGCTGTACACGCTGGATGCCCTGATGCGGCGCAACCTGCTGAACTACCTCCTGACCGCGCGGGGGTCGCGCCGACTCCCCGACACCCCCGCCGAGGCGGTCAGCCGCTTCCGCGACGACGTGGACGACGTGGCCGCCTACACCGAGGTGTGGGTGGACAGCCTCGGGATCGCCCTGTACTGCGTGCTGGCGGTCGTGCTGATGGCGCGGGTGGACCCGGTGATCACGGCGCTGGTCTGCACGCCGCTCGTGCTGATGATCGTGTTCGTGGGCCGCCTCTCGCCGCGCATCCGGGCCTACCGCCGCCGCATGCGCGAGGCGACCGCCCGCGTGACCGACTTTATCGGGGAGACCTTCGGGGCCGTCAGCGCCGTCAAGCTCGCCGCCCGCGAGGAACCCATGATCGCCCACTTCGCCCGGCTGGGCGAGACGCGGCGGCACTCGGCCCTGCGCGACGTGCTGCTCACCGAGCTGATCCGGGGCGTGAACGTCAACATGGTCAACCTCGCCGTGGGGCTGGTGCTGCTGCTGGGGGCCAACCAGGTGCGCGGGGGCACGATGACGGTCGCCGACTTCGTGCTGTTCATCGGCCTGCTGCCGCGCCTGACCGGGAGCATGGGCTTTTTCGGGGACGCCATCGCCCGGCACCGCCGCACCGGGGTGAGCTACGACCGCATGACCCGGCTCTTGCAGGACGCGCCAGGGAACACCATCGTGGACCACCACCCCCTCTACCTGCGAGGGGAACCGCCCGTGCAGAGCCAGCCCGCGCCCACCCTCCCGCTGGAGGAGCTGCGGGTCGAGGGTCTGACCGCCCACCACCCCGACGGCTCGGGCGTCACGGACGTGAGCTTCACCCTGCGCCGGGGTGAGTTCGTGGTCGTCACCGGGCGCATCGGCAGCGGCAAGACCACCCTGCTGCGGGCGCTGTTGGGGCTGATGCCGAGTCAGGGCGGGCGCGTGTTCTGGAACGGGCAGGAGGTCAAGGACCCCGCCACCTTCTTCGTGCCGCCGCGCAGCGCGTACACCGGGCAACTGCCCAACCTCTTTTCCGACACCCTGCGCGAGAACGTGCTGGGGGGCGGCGACCCCGAGCGCCTGAACCGCGCCGTGCGGCTGGCCGTGCTGGAGCCCGACCTCGCGCAGCTTCCGCAGGGGCTGGACACCCAGGTCGGGGCACGCGGGGTCAAGCTCTCGGGCGGGCAGATGCAGCGGGCGGCGGTGGCCCGGATGCTCGCCGCGCCCGCCGACCTGCTCGTCTTTGACGACGTGTCCAGTGCGCTCGACGCCCGCACCGAGGCCGAGCTGTGGGACGGCCTCTTCCGCGAGACGGACGCGACCTGTCTGGTGGTCTCGCACCGCCGCGCCGCCCTGACGCGGGCCGACCGCATCCTGCTGCTGGAGGGGGGCCGCCTGACCGACGAGGGCACGCTGGAGCAGTTGCTGTCGCGCAGCCCCGAGATGCGGGCGCTGTGGGCGGAGGAGGGGGTGGAGGGGTAGGTCGGCTCGCCCCTACCCTTCCCGCTGCCCGGTCACCCAGTAGCGCACCCGCTCGGCCACGTTCTCCATGTGGTCCCCGACCCGCTCCAGGCTGCGCCCCACCCGCATCAAGGTCAGCGCCTTGGAGATGTGGCGGGGGTCTTCCAGCATGTAGGTCACGAGTTCGCGCTGGGTCTGCTCGTACAGCTCGTCCACCTCGTCGTCCATCCGCAGGGTGGCTTCCGCGCGGGACACGTCGCGGTCGGCGATGGCGGTGCGGAGGTTCTGGCTCATCTCCGACAGGCGTTCGAGCATCCGCGCGAGGTTCACGTACCGCTTCAGCGCGGGCTGCTGCGCGAGTTCGGCGCCGTCCTCCGCGACGTGTACGGCGTAGTCCCCCATGCGCTCGATGTCGCTGAGACTCTTAAGAATCAAGGCCACCAGCCGCAGGTCCCGCGCGACGGGCTGGTGCAGGGCGATGATCCGCAGGCACTCGGCCTCAATCTGCGCCTCCATCGCGTCCACCTCGCGGTCGATGGCGCGGACCTCATCGAGCCGCTCGGGGCGGGCGTGCAGCAGCACCTCCCCCGCGATGGGCAGCATCCGCTCGACGGTGCCCAGCATGTTCAGGGCGCTGTTCAGGACGTTGCGGAGGTCGGTGTCGAGGGCTTCACGCATGGGGACTCCTTGGGGTGACTGGGACAGGGGACGCGGCGGGAGGAGGCGGGCTACAGCTCACGGTGCCCCCCGCCCGGCAGGGTGAAACAGAAGGCGTTGCGCTCGCCCCGGCGCTCGGCCCAGACCTGACCGCCCCAGCCTTCCACGATGGACCGGACGATATACAGGCCCATGCCGCTGCCCTGCCCGTCTGCGCTGGGGCCACGGGTGTGGGCACGGAACAGGCTGCCCGTATCGCCCAGCGGGGCGCCGTGGTCCAGAACCGCGACCTCCACCCAGGCCCCGCGCCCCGACGTGGCGATCTCCACCGCCCCGGCGGGTGGGCCGTAGCGCAGCGCGTTCTCCACGAGATTGAGCAGCACCTGCAGCAGCTTGTCGGGGTCGGCGCGGACGAGGTGGTCGTCGCCAAACGTGAGGGTGGCCCCCCGCGCCGTGACCTCGGGGGCCAGCAGCCGCTCGGCCCGCGCGAAGGCTTCCGCGAGCGGCAGGGTGCGGGCACGGGTGGGCCGGAAGCCCACGGCGAGGTCCTCGACGAGGCGCCCCAGCCGCTCGACCTCCTGCAACCCCTGCCCGACAAACTTGCGGGCCAGCTCGGGGGGCAGGTCGTACTCCAGCGCCTCCAACACGCCGCGCAGCCCGGCCACGGGGGTGCGGAACTCGTGTGAGAGGACGGCCGCTGCCTCGCGCAGCTCGGCCTCGCGGCGGCGGTGCTCGGTCACGTCCTCCACGATGAGCGCTCCGGGTTCCCCCGCCCCCGCGCGGGTCGCGGTGCAGCGCAGGGTGCGGCCCGCCATCTCCAGTTCCAGTTCGCCGCCGCGCTCGGCCAGCGCCTCCAGGGTGTGGCGGCGCACAACCTCCAGGAGCGGGCGTCCGGCGGCCCGTTCCTGCGGCACGCCCCACAGCCGGGCGGCGGCGGCGTTCACCCGCAGAACGGTGGGGGGACCGCCCTGCACCGCGCCGAACAGCAGCACGGCCTGCCCCAGCGCGTCCATCCAGGCGTCGGAACGGGGGGTGGGGGGTGCCTCGGTCATGCCTCCCCCGTCCAGGGGCGCATGCGGTAGCCCTTGCCGCGCACCGTTTCCAGAAAGCGGGGCCGGGCCGGGTCGTCGCCCAGGTGCGCCCGGAGCTGGGTCACGTGCTGGTCGACCGTGCGCTCGCCCCCCAGGAAGTCCGGTCCCCACACCCGGTCGAGCAGTTCGGCCCGCGAGTACACCCGGCCGATGTGCGCCGCGAGAAAGGCCAGCAGATCGAACTCGCGCCGGGTCAGTGGCAGCCCCTGGCCCGACAGCCGCGCGTCGGCGGCCCCCAGGTCGAGGACGAGGGGGCCGTTGGAGAGCTGTGGGGGCACGTCGGGCAGCGAGCGGCGCAGCAGCGCCCGCACCCGCGCCACGAGTTCGGCGGCCGAGAAGGGTTTGGTGAGGTAGTCGTCCGCGCCCGACTCCAATCCCTCGACCCGCTCGGCCTCGGCGGCGCGGGCGGTCAGCATCAGCACCGGGAGGCGCCGCAACGCAGGGTCCGAGCGCAACCGCCGCAGGAAGGTCAGGCCGCTCTCGCCGGGAAGCATCCAGTCGAGCACCAGCGCATCGGCGCCCACCAGCGCCTCCTGCGCCGCCGGGACCGTCTCGTAAGCGCTGACCCGGAATCCGGCCCGTTCCAGATGAAAGCGCACCACGTCGCGCACGGTGCCCTCGTCCTCGATCACGACCACGTGGCTCATCGGTCCTCATTCTGGGGGCGGGGAGGTCAGGGGCGTGTCAGGAGAAGAGGGGAACGGCGCCGGTTGTCAGGCCGTCGTTCCCGTGCGCGGGGCGTCGTCCTCCGGGCCGCCCTGTTCGGGGAACTCAAGCACACGGGCGTCGCTCCACAGGCCCTCGAGGTCGTAGTACTCGCGGGCGTCTTTGGTCATGATGTGCACCACGACCGAGCCGCCGAAGGCCAGCAGCAGCCAGCGCTCGCTGGGGCCTTCCACGCTGGGGCGCGGCAGCCCGGCCGCCTGCGCCTTCTCGCGGATGTTCTCCTGCACGGCGTTGAGCTGGAGGCCAGCGGTCGCCGTGCAGATCACGAAGTATTCGAGGGTGCTGCTCACGTCGGTGAGGTCGAGCACGACCACGTCCTCGGCGCGGCGCTCGCGGGCCGCGTCCACGATGGCGCGGAGTTGCGCGTGCAGTTCGGTGTCACTCTGGTTCTGAAGCTCGTTGTGGGCCTGGGTCATGGAGTCTCCGTGGAGGTGAGGGGGGTGTCGGGGGAGGGCGGCAGGGCGCTGAGGGCCGCGAGGCTCTGCCGGGCATCTGCACCCAGCAGGATACCTACCTCGCCCGCATTGACGGGAAAGCGCTCGCCTTGAAGCCGGGGCAGCCCCAGGGCGTCGGCGAGTTGCGAGGCCGCCGCCACGTCCGGCCCGGTCACGACTTGACTGGCTTCGCGGCTGGCGGGCACCGTCTCCGCGCTCACCCGCGCGTAACCCAGCGTCCGCAGCGCCCCTGCCAGCCGACCGCCGAGGTCCGCGCCGCTCGCGTCCCGAATTCGCACAGTCACGTCCGCAAGGTCGCCGGGGGTGGCCGCCGCCGGGCCAGCCGCCGCCTCGCCCCCACTGCCCCAGACCTGCGCGAGCGCTTCCGGGTTCACGGCGAGGTTGGACGTGCCCGGAATCGGCGTGGTGGGGAGGGTGGCGAACCTCAGCCGCAGCTCGGGCAGTTCGGGGAGCAGCGTGGTCAGCAGCGCGGGGTCGGCGTCCGTCTCCACCCCGTTGCCCACCCCACCCAGGATGGTGGGGAGCGCGGTCAGCCCCTGGGCGGAGGTCAGGCGCGAGGCGAGCTGCGTCAGAGCCTGCTTCTGGTGGTCGATGCGGCCGTAATCGTCTCCTACGCCCTTGCGGACACGCAGGTACAGCACGGCCTGCTCGCCGGTCAGGTGGTGGGGACCGGGCGGCAGGCGCAGGTCCACCCCCGCCGCCTGATCTACCCACTCGATGCCGCCTTCCGGGACCGTCACGTCCAGCCCGCCCAGCGCGTCGATCACGCGGGCCACGTAATCGGTCCGCACGATGACGTGGGCGTCGATGCTCTCGCCGGTAATCGTCTCCACCGCCTCCACCAGCGCCGCTGGTCCCCCCGCCCAGTAGCGGCCGTTGACCTTCTGCTCGGCCCACCGCAACTCCGGGTTGAAGGGGCCGACGTTGGTGTCGCGGGGAATGTTCAGCACGTTGACCGCCGAGCCGTCCACCTTGACCAGCATCAGGGTGTCGGTGTTGGGGGGTTGCAGCAGGCCCGTGCGCTGCTCCTGATCGGCGCAGGGGGTGCGGTAGGCGCAGTACACGATGTCGCGCCCGGCCAGCAGCAGCGTGAACTGCGGCACGCCTGCCATCCCGGCGGCTGAGGCGTCCCCCGAGCTGTTCAGCACCGCGAGGCCGCCCAGCGACAGCGCCGCGAGCGTCAGCCCGCCGAGCTGCGCGGCCCGAACGCCGCGTCGGGAGCGGGAGACGGACGCGGGGGCCGGGGCCGCGAAGTCGAACTGAAAGCTGCCCGGCACGCCGGGTCCGGCGGGAGGATCGGTCATGAGACGCCGGGCAGGTCGCAGGCGGGAGGGCAGAACTCTGGCAGGGCGTGGTAGGCCCGCAGGGTGCGCGGATGCACCTGGATGCCCCGGCCCTGGAGGTAGGTCACCTTGGACACGATGGCCCGGTTCAGCGCTGCCCCCAGGTCGCACAGGGCGAGTTCACGGATGTCGGCGTTGACGCCCCGGCCCGGTTCGGACACGTCGGCGATATACACGCAGGCGGCGACCGGATTGCCCCCGCGCGGCCCGGTCGTGTGGTCCTCCACGGCCTCCAGCACCACCGCGTCGGGATAGCCCCAGCGCTCCAGCAGGGTGCGGGCCGCCCGGCCGTGCAGGGCGAGCGGATGGCCAACGTCAATGGCGCACTCCGGCGGCGCGAGGCGCAGCAGCTCGGCGTCCGGGAGGTCGCGGGCAATGTCGTGCAGCAGTCCGGCGGCGTAGGCCCGCGCCTCGTCCAGCCCATTGGCGCAGGCGATCTGGCAGGCGAGTTCGGCCACCCGCAGCACGTGTTCGTAGCGCCGGGGCCGCACCATCAGCCGCACCCGTTCGTCCCAGCCCGCCAGTTCGGCGAGGGGGTGCCGGGGAAACTTCAGTTCCGCGATCATAGGGCCGCGTGGGTCAGACGCCACACCATGAGTGAAGTATACGCCCCCCACCCTGGCAGTGTGAAAGAAAGGTCGCGGTCGCTTCTGCATCTTTATCCAGTCAGAGGTCACGGCGCGTCGTCCCCCCCGGCGGGCTCAGTGGCCGCCTCCTGCACGGTCAGGCGTACCCGTACCTCCTCCAGCGCCTGCACCCCGTCGGGCAGCTGCAGGGTCACGGGGGCTGTATAGCTGCCGACCCGGTAGGGCACGCGGCCCGGAACCTCCCGCAGCCGCGCGAGCAGGGCCGGGTCGGCGACCACCCGCACCCCGCCCGGCTGCACGCTCAGCGCCGTGACCCGCAGGCCGGGCGGGGGGTCCTCCAGCACGACAGGCAGGGTCTTGACGGGCACCTCGCCGCTGTCCACCCGGCGCACGGTGACGGTCGCGGGCGTCAGGGTAAGGCCCGCGACAGGCTCGCCCCGCTCGTTCAGGGCGATCAGCGCCGCCTCGCGCGTCTCGCCCGGCCCCGGCGCCACGGGTGCGTTGACCACCCGCGTGACCGTGGCGACCACCCGGCCTGGCCCGCTGACCGTGGCCTGTGCGGGAGCGACCTCGTAGCGCGGCAGGCTGTTTTCCGGCGGGTTCGCCACGCTGAGGGTCACCCCCAGGGTGCGGGTCACCAGCGCGTCCACGAAGCCCTGCACCCGCTCGGGCACCTGCCGCTGAAGGATGGTCCCGGTGGGGGCCTGCACGGTGACCGGACGGGTAAAGCTCCCCTCCGGCACTCCAGTCACGTCCACCACCGCCTCGATGCTGTCGCCGCGCAGCTCGCGCAGGCGCTCGGGACGGCCGCTCAGAAAGACGCGGATCGTCGGCGGGCTCAGGTCGCGCACCGCCCGTTCGCCCGCCCCGCGCTCGGCGGTGGTGTCGCTGACCGTGATCGGCACGTCGTAGCCCTGCTCCACGTTGGCGCGGCGGTCGGTGGTCGCCACGAACCACAGGGTCAGCGCCACCCCCAGCGCGAGCAGCTTGGGCAGCAGGTTGTGAAGGAAGCGCCGCCACAGCCGCAGCGGGGACCAGCGGCCTTCCGTGCCCGTCACGCTGGTCCCCCACCCTCGCCGCCCGGCGCCCGGCTGGGCTCGGGGGCCTCGGCCCGGCGGGTAAAGGGCAGGTCCCCCAGCACGGGCCGGTCGTACAGCAGCGCCCGCAACTGCTCGCGCAGCTCGGTGCCGTTGAGATCCGGCCCCAGCCGCCCCGCGAGCGCGATCCGCATGCTGCCGCGCTCCTCGCTGGCGACGAGCACCACCGCGTCGGTCACCTCGGAGAGCCCGATGGCCGCCCGGTGCCGCGTGCCGTAGCGGCGGTAGGTGCCGTCGCTCGACTGGAGGGGAAACAGGCATCCCGCCGCCACCACCCGCGACCCCTGCACGATCACGCCGCCGTCGTGTAGCGGCGCGTTGCGGGCAAAGAGCGCTTCGAGAAAGGGCACACTGATCACCGCGTCGATCTGCACCCCGGTCGCGGCGTACTCGCCCAGCGGCGTGCGGCGCTCAATGGCGATCAAGGCGCCCGTCTTGCGCTCGGCCAGCCGCTCCAGCGCCCGCGCGAGGTCTTGCAGCGCCGCCCCGCTCGGCCCGGTTTCGCGGCCACGGGGGCGGCCCACCCGTTCCAGCGCGGCCCGCAGCTCGGGCTGAAACAGCACCACCAGCGCGAAGAGGCCCACCGTCCCCGCCCGCCCCAGGATGTAGCTCAGGGTGGTCAGCCCCAGCAGCTCGGCCGCCGCCCACACCCCTGCAAAGACCACGATGCCGCGCAGCACGTTCACCGCGCGGGTGCCCACCACCAGCAGGTAGCCCTGATACACCAGGAAGGCCACCAGCAGCACGTCCAGCACGTCCCGCAGGCTCACCGAGCCGGGAATCAGGGACATGGGCGGCGCTCCACCGGGCCGCCCCGCACAGGGGCCTGCGGCACGCCGCCCACTATACGCGGGGGGAGGGGAGAGGCCGCCCCGTTACACTGCCCTATGGAACTGCGTTTTCTGGGCCACAGCACCTTCCTGCTCTCGCACGGGGGGCACCGCGTCCTGATCGACCCCTTCCTCGCGGGGAATCCGCAGTGCCCGGTCAGCCTGGAAGAAGCGCTGGGCTGGAACCTCAGCGCCGTCCTGATCAGCCACGCGCACGGCGACCACTGGGGGAACGCCCTGGACTTCGGGCGGGCCGGAGTGCCGGTCATCGGCACTGCCGAGATCGGTGGGTACGCGGCGGCGAACGGGGCCACGAATGCGGTCGGCGCGAACATTGGCGGCACCGTGCGCGGCGAGTGGGGCAGCGTGTATTTCACCCCTGCGTGGCATTCCTCCTCCTTCCCCGACGGCACCTACGGGGGGATGCCCACCGGATTGGTCGTGGAGATGGGCGGCAGGCGTGTCTACCACGCGGGCGACACCTCCCTCTTTTCCGACATGCGCCTGATCGGGGACCGAGGGCTGGACGCGGCCCTCCTCCCCATCGGCGACCACTACACCATGGGGCCGGAGGAAGCCGGGCGCACGCTGGAACTGCTGCGCCCCCGCGTGGCTGTGCCTATGCACTACGGCACCTTCCCGCCCCTGACCGGCGACCCGCAGGTTTTCGCGGCGGCGGGGCAGGCGCAGGGGGTAGACGTGCGGGTGCTGGGGCCGGGGGAAAGGGCGGAGCTGTAAGCCTGTGGTGCTGACGGCTGAAAGCGGAGGGCTACCTGCTTTCACGCCATCCCCTGAAACTGCACCTCTACCCCCTGCCCGTCGGCCGCCTGCCGCGCCTGGGCGAGCGCCGAGTGCGCTCCCGGCAGCAGCGCCCGCTCGGGCCGCTGCCACAGCGCCTGCGCGAGTTTGCTGGCCCGGCGTACGGTCAGGTGCTCGCCGGGCCGCGCCAGCGTGATCGCCGCGAGCAGGGCCTGGGCGCTGGGCGGCACGTCCGAGAGGGGGTCCAGCGGCACATGCGCCGTGACCCGCTCGCCCGGACGGCGCAGGCTCACGCGGGCTTCGGGGACGGCGGGGCGCTGCTCAATCAGCACTTCCGCCTGTGGCCCCTCCAGCGCGGGCACGCTCAGGCCCCGGCGGGCGGCATTGGCGAGGTCATGCGCCGAGAGCATGTGTCGCCGGGTGCGCGGCGTGTAGCCCACCCGCAGGGCGACGCCCCGCGCCTCGGCCTCGTCCATAACCTCCCGCGCGAGGTCCGCCAGCAGCCACGGCCCCCGCCCCCGCCCCACCGAGGCGATCACGGCCTCGTTGTCGGTGTGCACGCTCAGCCCCTCGCCGGGGGGAGCGTGCCGCACGGCTTCCAGCACCGCCCGCAACTCGGCCGCGTTGTTGTCGGGGGCCGCCATCTGGCCCTGGTAGCCCACCGGCAGGGTCCCCGGCCTCAGCAGGATCAGGCCCCAGCCGCCCACGCCGTGTCCGCCCTCCGTCTCGTGCCAGCTCGCGTCCACGTAGGCGTGGTTCATGTCACCCTCCATCATGCCTGCCCGGAGGGGGGCACAATGCGATACTCGCCGCATGGACGTTCTGGCCCTCTACCGCGAGGCGGGCGCGTACCACGAGGGGCATTTCCTGCTCGCCTCGGGCCGCCACTCGCCCAAGTTCCTGCAATCCACCACCGTGCTGCAGTACCCGCACCTCACCGAGCAAATCGGGCAGGCGCTCGCCCAGAAGGTGGAGGAGGCTGGCCTGTCCCCCCGCCTTGTCGTCGGCCCCGCGATGGGCGGCGTGGTCCTCGCCTACGAGGTGGCCCGCCACCTGCCGGAGAGTCGCGCGATTTTCGCAGAGAAAGACGGCCAGGGCGGGATGAAGGTCCGCGAGGCGTTCCGCCTTGAGCCGGGCGAACCCTTCATCGCTGTGGAGGACGTGCTGACGACCGGAGGCAGTGTCCTGAAGGCCGTTCGCGCGGTGGAGGCGCTCGGCGGGCAGTGCGTGGCGGTCGCCTGCATCGTGGACCGCCGGGCGGAGGAGGGGCCGCTCGCGAGGTATCCGCTCGTCTCGTTGACCCGCCTGACCTTTGACACCTATGCCCCGGACGAGGTGCCGGAGTGGTTGGCGCAGGTGCCCTTGCAGGAAATTTAACTATTCCAGGCGTCCCGGAACTCCTCGGCGGGGGCGTCGGCCCAGATCACGGCGTTCCCGCCCTGCCGGACGAGGAAGCGGCGGACCAGCTCATAACCGAGGGCGTACTCAGCGGAGTCCAGTAGAGGTTGCGCCCGCTTCCATAGCCTGTCCAGATCGGCAGAAATGCTGGCGTAGGGCGGCGGCCCGCCCCGTTCCCCGGCCTCGTAATGCTGCGCCAGTCCCTCCGAGACCAGGGCTTCCAGGAGCGTCGTGCCGTACCCCGGCCCCCGCCAGCGCCGCGCGTGGTGCAGTTCGTGGGCGAGGGTGGCGGGAAGCTCGGTGCGCCAGCCGCCCGCAAAGTTCGGATTGTCCGGCGTCAGCGTGATGTCCACGAAGTGCGGCAGGGGAGCGTATCCCAGCACGCCCGTCTCGGGCAGGGTCCACGGCGCGACCCGCACGGCCACGTCCACCCCGTCCACTTCCAGCCGCGCCGCGTGCCGGGTGAGGGCAGCTCCGGCCACCTCGCGCACCTCGTCGGCCAATGGGTCGGGGAGCAGCCCGCCCGCGTTCATCAGGTGCAGCACGTTCGCCATGTCTGACCCTACCCGCCCTTCTCCGGCCCCCGCCTCCGCCACCTGGCCCAGCCCACCCACGTGAAAGCGGCCAACCCCGTTGGGGGCTGACCGCTGACGGCTCTAAGGCTCAGGGCTTCAGATCTCCAGCAGCATCCGCGCCGGGTCCTCGAGGATGTTCTTGATGGTAACGAGGAACTGCACGGCCTCCTTGCCGTCGATGATGCGGTGGTCGTAGCTCAGAGCCACGTACATCATCGGGGCGATCACGACCTGACCGTTCTGGGCAATCGGGCGCTCGATGATGTTGTGCATCCCCAGAATCGCGCTCTGGGGTGCATTGATGATCGGGGTGCTCATCATGGACCCGAAGGTGCCGCCGTTCGTGATGGAAAAGGTGCCGCCCGACATGTCCTCCATCGTGAGCTTGCCGTTCCGCGCCTTGGTCGCGTACTCGGCGATCTGCTTCTCGATGCCCGCGAGGCTCATCTGGTCGGTGTCGCGCAGGATGGGCACCACCAGCCCACGGTCGGACGCCACCGCGATGCCGATGTCGTAGTAGCCGTGGTAGATGATGTCCTTGCCGTCTACGCTGGCATTGACGACCGGGAACTGCCTCAGGGCCTCGGTCGCGGCCCGCACGAACAGGCTCATGAAGCCCAGCTTGACCCCGTGCTTGGCGACGAACTGGTCCTGGTACTTCTTCCGCAGGTCCATCGCGGGCTTCATGTTGACCTCGTTGAAGGTCGTCAGCAGCGCGGCGGTGTTCTGCACGTCCTTGAGGCGCTCGGCGATGCGGGCGCGAATGCGCGTCATGGGCACGCGCTGCTCAGGCCGGGCACCCTGGGGGATGGGAGTGCTTGCGGCGGCGGGCGGGCTGCTGGCCGCTGGTTGCTGGCCGCTGGTGCCCTCCGCCTCGCGCATACTGGCGGGCTGCGCGGCGTCCTGCGGTCCCTGGTAGGTCAGCCCGCCCTGGGCCGCGACCACCGCGTCCTCCTTGGTGATGTTGCCCCTCGGCCCGGTCGCGGGAATCTGCGCGGGGTCCAAGCCCTTCTCCGCCACGATCTTGCGGACGGCGGGGGAGAGGTCGTCGCGGCGGGCGGGAGCGGTGCCCTGGCTCCCCTGGCTGTCGGGCTGGACGGCTGTGCCGCCCGCGCTCGTCTCACCCGCGACGGGGCCGCTGGCCTGGTCCGCGCCCGCCGCCGCCGGAGTGCTCGCGGCCGGGGCGCTGCCCGCCTCGCCCACGGTGCCCAGCACTTCCTCGCTGAGCACGGTGTCGCCTTCTTGCTTGGCGATGGCCGTGAGCACGCCGTCTTGCTGGGCGGTGACCTCCAGCACGACCTTGTCGGTCTCGATCTCGGCCAGGACCTCGCCGCGCTTGACGGGGTCGCCGGGCTTCTTGTGCCAGGTCAGGAGCGTGCCCTCGCTCACCGACTCGGAAAATACGGGAACCTTGATGTCGGCCATAACGTGTTCCTTTATACCCCCCCGAGCGCGTGACTGGCCGGGTGACGGGCTTGGGCCTCCGCAGAGGCAGCGAGAAGGGCCGGGGCACGTAGCCCCGACCCCGGCAGAAGCGCGGCTCAGCCCTGCGCTTTAGCTTCCTCGGCGATCTCGATCTGCGCCTCGAAGTCCTCGCGGCTGACGCGCTCGCCCAGAGCGTCCGCGATCACGCGGGCCTGCTCCTGCGCGTGCACGCTGGCATAGCCCACCGCCGTGCTCGCCGCGCGGGGGCGGCTGGCGTAGGTCAGGGTCTGGCCGTCTTGCAGCGCCCGCTCCAGATCGTCACGGATCATCAGCCACGCGCCCTGGTTCTGGGGTTCCTCCTGCGCCCACACGACCGCTGCTCCGGGATGACGGGCGAGTTCAGCCGCGAGCGCCTCGGCCGGGAAGGGATAGAGCTGCTCGAGCCGCACGAGCGCCGTGCCCGCGTACCCTTCCTTGTCGGCGTCCCGCGCCTCCGAGAGTTCCCAGTGCAGCTTGCCGGAGGAAATGACGACCCGGCGGGCCTTCTCGACGGTCGGGTCCCCGATGACCTCGTGGAAGCGGCCCTCCGTCAGCTCCGAGAGCGGGCTCATGGCGAGCTTGTTGCGCAGCAGGCTCTTGGGGGTCATCACGATCAGGGGCTTGCGGTAGGGCCGCAGCACCTGACGGCGCAACAGGTGGAAGATCTGCGCGGCGCTGCTGGGCACCACGACCTGCATGTTCTTCTGGGCGCACAGTTGCAGGTAACGCTCCAGCCGGGCGCTGGAGTGCTCCGGCCCCGCGCCCTCGTAGCCGTGGGGGAGCAGCAGCGTCAGCCCGCTGAGGCGCTGCCACTTGCTCTCGCCCGCCGAGAGGAACTGGTCCACGACCGCCTGCGCCCCGTTCGCAAAGTCCCCGAACTGCGCTTCCCACGCGACGAGCGCCTTGGGTTCGGAGGTCGAGAAGCCGTACTCGTAGGCCATGACCGCTTCTTCCGAGAGGGTCGAGTCGATGACCTCCACCCGGCCCTGCTCGGGGGCGAGGTGCGCGAGGCCCAGGTACTCGCCTTCCAGCGGCTCCTGCGCGTTCTGGTCATGCAGCACGGCGTGGCGGTGCACGAAGGTGCCGCGCCCGGAGTCCTGCCCGACGAGGCGCACCCCGTAGCCCTCCACCAGCAGCGAGGCGTAGGCCAGCATCTCGCCCATGCCCCAGTCCAGCGGCTGCTCGCCCCGGCTCATGGCGGCGCGGGCGTCCAGCACCCGCTTGACCCCCCGGTGCGGGGTAAAGCCCTCCGGCACCTGCGCGAGCTTCAGGCCCAGCTCGCGCAGCCGCTCTTCCGGTACGGCGGTCGCCGTCTCGTCGGTCCAGTGGGTGTCCGTGTAGCCCTTCCAGTCGGCGGCGAGGCGGCTCTGCTCCTGGTTGTCCATCTCCTCGACCACCGCGTCGCCCGCGTCGAGCTGGTCGCGGTAGCGCTCCACCAGGGCGTCGCCCTCGCCCGCTTGCAGCACGCCCGCTCCTTCCAGCGCCTGCGCGTACAGGGCGCGGGTGCCGGGATGCGCCTTGATCTCGCGGTACATGATGGGCTGGGTCATGGTGGGGTCGTCGGCCTCGTTGTGGCCGTGGCGCCGGAATGAGATCAGGTCGATGAACACGTCCTTGCCGAAGGTCTGCCGGTACTCCAGCGCGAGGTCGCCCGCGTAGGCCACTGCCTCAGGGTCGTCCCCGTTGACGTGCAGCACGGGCGCGTTGGCGATCTTGGCGACATCGGTGCAGTAGCGGCTGGAACGGGTATCGCGCGGGTCGGAGATCGTGAAGCCGATCTGGTTATTGATGACGATGCGCACCGCCCCGCCCGTCGTGAAGCCGCGCAGCCGCGAAAGGTTCAGCGTCTCCATGACCACGCCCTGCCCGCTGACGGCGGCGTCGCCGTGGATGGTGACGGGCAGCACAGCCCGGCGCTCGGTGTCGCCCCGGCGGTCCTGCCGGGCGCGGACGCTGCCGTGCACGACGGGCGAGACGATCTCCAGGTGCGACGGGTTAAAGGCCAGCGCGAGGTGCATCGGCCCGCCGGGGGTCCGCACGTCGCTGGAAAAGCCCATGTGGTACTTCACGTCGCCTGCGACATCGGGGTCGTCGCTGAGGCGCTTCTTGCCCTCGAACTCGGCAAAGAGGTCACTGGGCTTCTTGCCGAAGATGTTGACCAGGACGTTCAGCCGCCCCCGGTGCGCCATCCCGATCACAGTTTCCTTGACCCCGTGCTTGCCCGCCTGCTGAATCAGGCGGTCCATCAGGGGAATGAAGCTCTCGCTGCCCTCCAGCGAGAAGCGCTTCTGGCCCACGTACTTGACGTGCAGGTAGCGCTCCAGGCCCTCGGCGGCGTTGAGCTTGGTCAGCAGTCGGCGGCGTTCCTCGGCGCTGTACTGGCCCCGGCCGCGCCCCGGCTCGATGCGCTCTTGGAACCACTGCCGCTCGGTCGCGGGGAGGTAGTTGTACTCGAAGCCGATCGACCCGCAGTACGTCTCCTGAAGTTGCGCGATCACGTCCCGGAGGGGTCCCTGGAAGACGCCGTCATGGACAGGCTCGTTCAGGTCGGCTTCCGAAAGGCCGTAGTACTCGGGCGTCAGCTCGGGCACCACGGGCAGGCCGCGCATCTTCAGCGGGTTCATCTTCGCGCTGATGTGGCCGTAGACCCGGTAGGCGGTGATTAGGGCTCCGGCGGCCTGTTGCGCCCCACTCACGCCCTGCGGCGCGGGCACGACGGCCCCGCCCCGGCGCTGGGTGCCGAGCTGGTAGAAAGCCTGCTGCACGGGCGAGTGCGCCGTCTCACGGGCGCCGTCCCGTACCTCGTCGAAGTAGTCCCGCCAGGCCGGGTCCACGCTTGCCGGATCGGCCAGATACGCCTCGTACAGCCCCTCGATAAAGGCCGCGTTCGCGCCGGACATGATGGTCTGCGACTGCGTCATAACGCTCTCCAGCATACCCCTGCCCTGCCCCAGGCCCCGTGTGCCCCGGCTCCTTTAGCATCTTTGCCCCTATGGCGGTGACACCGGATTTCTTCATGAGGGGGTGGGGGAGGGCGCCTTAGCCTGCCTGTCATCCCCAACAGGTGTCTAGACGGGTATCAAGGAACACGCATGACCTGGCAGGGGTGCCCAGGACCGCCGGACGTTCCGGCGGGGGCTGCCGCTGTCCACCCCAAGGCGGAGGAATCCCATGACCCGTTACCGTGATGACCGTTACGACGACCGCGATATGACCAGCGACGACCGCCGCGGAATGATGGACCGTGGCTGGGGCCGCGACCAGGGCCGGGATGACGACCGCCGGGGCGAGCGTTACCTGTACGCCGACCGCGCGGGCATGGGCGGCGGGATGGGCCAGGGCCGCAGCATGGACGACGACCGCTCCGGTTACGGCATGGGGCGCGGGCAGGGCATGGGCAGCATGAGCTCCGGCTCGCAGGACTATGGGCAGGAGCGCTACGGGCAGGGCAGCTCCCGCTCGTCCTATTCCTCGTACTCCGATGACCGCCGAATGTCGGGGGGCATGGGCATGGGCGACGACCGCTATGGCCGCCAGACCTACGTGGCCGATCCGCAGGGCGGCATGGATGACCGTTACGGGCGCTCCTCGATGGGGGGCCAGTACGGGGGCAGTCAGTATGGCCAGTCGGGCGGCGGGCAGTACGGCAGCTCGTCCAGCTCCGGCAGGATGGGCATGTCAGGCAGCATGAGCGGCATGGACAGTCACCGGGGCAAGGGACCCAAGGGCTACCAGCGCAGCGACGACCGCATCCGCGAGATGGTGAACGACACGCTCGAAGACGACGACCATGTGGACGCCAGCGACATCGAGGTGCAGGTGCAGGGCGGCGAGGTTACCCTGACGGGCACCGTGAGTGACCGCCAGCAGAAGCGCCGCGCCGAGGAAGCCATCGAGCACCTGCGCGGCGTGCGCGACGTGCACAACCACCTGCGCGTGTCGCGGGGCGGCATGGGTCAGGGCAGCGGCGGCTCCGGCATGGTGATGTCCAGCATGGGCCAGGGCAGCGCGGGTCAATCTGGCATGGGCCAATCCGGGATGAGCCAGTCTGGAATGGGGCAGTCCAGCATGAGCGGCGACATGGACAACCGGGGCATGGACACCTCCGGCATGGGGCAGACCAGCCTCGGCGGATCCAGCATGGGCCAGAGCAGCAGCGGCCTGGGCGGGAGCAGCACCGGCGGCATGATGGGCGACACTCAGACGAGCATGGGCCAGACGGGCAGCAGCCAGACCAGCATGGGCAGCACGGCGGGCGGCACCGGGATGGGCGGGAGCAGCGACTCCAGCGTGGACCGCACTGGCAGCACCGGCTACAGCTCGGACACCGATACCCCCGCCGGGTCGCTGGGCAGCAGCGTGGACAGCGACCGCGCCAACGACACCAAGAAGTAACCGCGTCCCGACCTGCGCCTGAACCTTCCCTGACCGGGCCGCCGACCCTGCCGCACCACCGGGGTCGGCGGCTCTCCCCACCCGCAGGAGTTCCCATGACCCACGACGACCGCACCTCTCGCACCGACCAGCCCGCCCTCCCTGATGACCTCGGCAACGAGCTGAGCGAACGCTCCGGCTACTACGACGAGTCCGAGAGCGGCATGAGCAATACGCCGACCTTTCCGGGCAACCCGGCCTCGCCGCTTGATGTGCCCGGCTCCGACGCCATCACCGACACCGGGACCACGTTCGGCACGGGCGGCGACGACAAGGGGATGTAACGGACAAGAGCGCGGAAGGGATCATCCTCCGCGCTCTTTCTCTGCTGGTGTTCTACCGCACCCGCACCCGGAAGCCGCGCAGCTCGGAGCCCTTGACCACCTCGTTGAAGGTGACGCGCGGCTCAGAGACGACCTCCAGGCCCTGCCACATCATCAGGCGGCGCAGGAACACGTCCGACTCCTTGATCGCCAGAAAGGCGCCGGGGCAGCGGTGGTGCCCGTCCCCGAAGGAGAGGACCGGGGCCGTGACCCCGCGCGGGAGGGGCCGGGCCGGGCAGACCG
The DNA here is from genome assembly GCF_009377345.1 of Deinococcus terrestris. Taxonomy (NCBI): domain Bacteria; kingdom Thermotogati; phylum Deinococcota; class Deinococci; order Deinococcales; family Deinococcaceae; genus Deinococcus; species Deinococcus terrestris. The sequence continues at coordinate 207,679 of NZ_WBSL01000004.1, forward strand.
CGCCTGCGTCCTCGCCCACCACCTCCGGGTCGAGGTTGGTGCCCTGAATGTCCAGCGCGAGCAGGCTCCCGGCGGGGATGGTCTGGCCGCCCACGGTGAGCGGTTCCTCGGCGCGGCGGTAGAGGGTGTTCACGACGGGTTCGAGACGCAGAATCTCGTGCAGGATGGCGTGCCGCTCGGCCTCGGTGCCGTGGACATACTCGGTCCGCAGCTCGGGGTTCCGCAGCAGGTGCCACGCCGCCACGCTGATGAACTCGCGGGTGGTTACCATGCCCGCCGTGCCGTAGGTCAGGCACTCGGTCATGATCTCCATGTCGCTGTAGCCGCGCGAGAGCAGGTGCGAGATCAGGTCGTCGCCCGGCTCGCGGCGGCGGGCAGCGATGGCGGGTTTGACGTCCAGCAGGTAGAACAGCCCCAGGTTGGTCTGCTGGCGCAGCGACTCGGCGCGGCTGCCCCGGCGCTGGCTTCCCGGCTCGCTGTCGCCGCCCCCCTCCACGAACGCGGTGATGCGCCGCTCCATGCCCGGCAGCAGGCTGCTGGTCAGGCCCACGACCTGCGCGGCGACCGTCACGGCGAGGTCCAGGCTGAGGTCGTCCACATTCGCCTCACCCTGGTGGGCCAGCCGCGTCAGCAGCCGCTCCACGTTCCCGGCGATCATCGGGGCGTAGGTGTCCACCTGCTTCGGCGTGAAGTAACGGGCGGTGGAGCGGCGCATCTCGTGGTGTTCCTCGCCCTCCGCGAACAGCACCGGGGCGCGGCCCAGGAAGGCCACGTCGCGCGTCATCTCCGACATGAAGCCCGCCTGCCGCACCCCCTCCGAGCGCAGCACCTCGCGGGCAGGGCCGAAGGCGTGCAGGCGGTAGACACCAGCCTCATCAGCCTCCACCGCCGGGAGGTCGCGCGGGTCGGGACCGGGGCGGCGGGTCAGGGCGGCGGTATCGCTGAACCCGAAGGGGCAGCGGGGGGTGTCGGGCACAGAGTCGGCGGTGGTCATGGGGTCATCTCCTGGGGAGTTGAGAAAGCGCGGGTCGCTGCGGCGACAGCGCTGAGGGAACGGGGCAGACCCGCGCGGTCGGTGGGGGGCAGGGCGGCGAGTGCGGGGCCAGTCACTTCCCGCACCGTCTCCAGCGCCCCTTCCCACAGGGCACGGCCCGCCGGGGTCACGGCGACGGTCACCCGCCGGGCGTCGGGGTCGTGGTGGCCGCGCGTGACGGCCCCCTGCGCCTCCAGCGCGGCGAGCACCCGGCTGACCTCGTAGCGGGGCACCCCCAGCTCGCGGGCGAGGGCAGCGGGCTGCGTGGTCCCGCCCTGCACGTAAGCCAGCGCGATAAAGGAGCGCAGGTCCAGCCCGTGCCGCCCCCGCAACTCGGCCTCGCCCCGCTCGCTGAGGGCCTGCCACACGTCCCATAGGGCCGTCAGGAAGGCCAGTTCGGGCGTCTGGAGGGGGTCGGGGTCGCGCACGCCTCCCAGGATGCTCCCCGCTCATGTGAGTTGTTGCAGAGTGCAATCAAGTTGAGGGGGGTGGGTGTTGGTCGTGGGTTGGTTCTGGATGCTTGGCCGGTTCACCCCCACCCTGCGGAGCTATACCATTCCTAGCTTCCCCCCCTTAAAACGTTTATGTGCAATAGCGAGATGTTGTGTGGGTGAAGCATTTTTCTCCCTCTCCCCTTGCGGGGGAGGGTTGGGGAGGGGGGTGGCGGGCGAAGCTCGCCCTCATGCCAGACGGCGAAAACGGTCCCACTCGGCCACCCTGCACCCCCATCAAGCGCCGCAGGAAGCCAAGGTCCTCTCCCAAATGCCCTAGCCTGCCCCCATGAGGGTCGCTGTTGCCGACGTGGGCACCAATTCCAGCCATCTCCTGATTGCCGAAGTTCGCGGCGAGGGCGGCGAACCCCGCGTGCTGGACGCCCTCAAGGACCGCACCCGCCTGGGCGAGTGCCTGGACGCGGCCGGGAACCTGACCCCCGAGGGCGAGCGGCGGCTGCGCGAAGCCCTGACCCGCTTCCGCGACCTCGCGGGGGCGGCGGGCGTGGCCGAGGTGCAGGTCTACGCGACCTCCGCCCTGCGCGAGGCCCCCAACGGCCCGGAGGTCGCCGCCCGCGTGGGGGCCGAGGTGGGCGTCTACCCGGTCATCATCAGCGGGGAGCGCGAGGGCGAGCTGACGTACCTGGGCGCGGCGCACAGCGTGGAGTTCGGCACCGACAACGTGCTGCTGGACCTCGGCGGGGGCAGCCTAGAGTTTGTGCGGGGTGGTCCCGAGCGGGCGTCCGACGTGCTGAGCCTGCCGCTGGGCGCCATCCGCATGACGCGGGCGCACCTCCACAGCGACCCGCCCAGGGGGGGCGAAGTGCGGGCGGTCCGGGAAACGGTGCAGGCGGCCCTGCGGCCCCACCTGGAACGCTTCCGGCCCGGCCCGGATACCCGAGTGATCCTGTCGAGCGGGACCGCCGAAGCCGCCGCGACCCTGCTGGCCGCGCGGGGCGACGAGGGACCCGAGCGGGTCAACGGCCTGAGCTTCACAGTTGCGGAACTGGGGGCGGCGCTGGAGCGGGTGCGGTCCCTCCCGGCGGCGCGGCGGGCGCGGCTGCCGGGACTGGAGCGGCGGGCCGACACGGTGGTCGCGGGCTTCGCGGTGCTGCACGCGGCGCTGGAGGAACTGGGGGCGCAGACCTTTACCGTCAGCGAGGGGGCACTGCGCGAGGGGATGCTCATTGAGGAACTGGAACGCACCGCCGCCTACGTCTCGGGCCTCAGCCCCCGGCAGCGCAGCGTGCTGGCGACAGCCGAGCGCTTCGGGGCGAATCTCGGGCACGCGCGGCAGGTAGCGGCCCTGTCGCGGGACCTCCTGGCCGGGCTGGAGGCGGCGGGCGAATCCTTCCCCCCCGAGGCCCGCAGCCTGCTCACCGCCGCCGCCGGGTTGCACGAGGTCGGGCAGATCGTGGCGCAGAGCAGCCACCACAAACATTCGGCCTACCTGATCCGGCACGCGGGGCTGCGCGGCTTCTCCCCCCGCGAGATCGAACTCATCGCGCAACTCGCCCGTTACCACCGCAAGAGCCCGCCCAAGCCCTCGCACCCGGAGTTCATGGCGCTGCCCCCCGCCGACCGCGCCCTCGTCTCGCGGCTGGCGGCGGTGCTGCGGGTCGCGGACGGGCTGGACCGCTCGCACGCGGGGCAGACGCGGGTGCGACACCTGGGCCGGGACGCTGGGGGCTGGACCCTGGGCGTGGAGGGGGCTACCCCTCTGGACCGGGAGGGCATGGAGGCCAAGGCCGACCTCTGGACCCGCGAATTCGGCCCGCTGCGGCTGGCGGTGGCCGAGCCCGTTATCCTCGGCGCATGACCGCCGCCGACCCTGCCGCCCCGCAGACCAGCCTCCCGCACAACATCCTCAGCATTCAGTCGTGGGTGAGCTACGGCCACGTCGGGAATGCCGCCGCCGTCTTCCCCCTTCAGCGCCTGGGCTTCGAGGTCTGGGCCATCCATACGGTGCAGTTTTCCAACCACACCGGGTATGGGGCGTGGACGGGAAGCGTCTTTCCGCCCGAGCACGTCGCGCAAATCATCGACGGCATCGAGGCGCGGGGAGCGCTGCCCTCCTGCGGGGCCGTGCTGAGCGGTTACATGGGCTCGGAGGGCACCGTGGACGCCGTGGTGGGCGCGGTGCGGCGGGTGCGGGCGGCCAACCCGCAGGCGCTGTACTGCTGCGACCCGGTGATGGGCGACGTGGGGCGCGGGGTGTTCGTGCGGCCCGAGCTGCCGGAGCTGATCGGCGAGCGGGCGGTGCCGGAAGCCGACCTCGTGACGCCCAACCAGTTCGAGCTGGAACTGCTGACCGGGCGCACGGTGAAGACGCTGGACGACGCGCTGGGCGCAGCCCGGCTCCTGCGCGGGCGGCTGCGGGAGGGCGGTCCCCGCATCGTGGTCGTGACCAGCCTGGTGCGCGAGGACGCCCCGGAAGGTGTGATTGAGACGCTGGCCGTCACCGGGGAGGGCGCGTGGCTGTGCCGCACGCCGCTGCTGCCCCTGGACCCGCCGCGCAACGGGACCGGGGACGCCATCGCCGCGCTGTTTTTCGGGCACTTCCTCCAGACCGGGGACGCGGGCGAGGCCCTGAGCCTCAGCATGAGCGCCCTGTATGCGCTGCTGGAGCTGACCCACCGCGCCGGAACCCGCGAGATTCAACTTGTGGCCGCGCAGGACGAATATGTGCGGCCCTCGCGGGTGTTCCCGGCGGAGCGGGTGGGCTAACCGTCCAAGGCCACCAACGCCGCCGCGATGGGCACGTTGCTGGGCAACAGCCGCAGCCGGGTCAGGTCGGCGGGCGCGACCCAGGCCAGGGCGCGGTGCTCCAGCGGCCGGGGATCCTCCGACAGCAGGCGCAACCGCAGCGCCACCAGCGTGAAGGGGCCGACCGGGGTGTCCAGCGCCGAGCGGTAGACCTCGTCCAGCACCTCGACCTCGGCGCCGAGTTCCTCACGCCACTCGCGGGCGAGGGCCTCAGCCAGCGTCTCCTCGCCCTCCACCTTGCCGCCCGGAAACTCCCAGAAGCCCGCTGCCCACGCTGGGGCCGAGCGTGCGCCCACCAGCACCTTGCCGTCCCGCTCCAGAATGCCCGCCACGACGGTTCGCATGAGAGACAGTCTGGCGCAGGGGGGCGCGGCCTGACCCGCTACACTCCCCCCATGACCTATGAAAGCGTGCGCCTCTCCCACGCGGGCGAGGTGGCGACCCTGACCCTGGCGCACCCCAAGAGTGCGTTTGGCCCGGCGACGTGGCGCGACATTCCCCAGGCCCTGCGTGAGCTGGGAGAAGTCCGCGTGCTGATCGTGCGCGGCGAGCGGCACTTCAGCGTGGGGCTGGATGTGGCGGCGACCGCCCCCCTGATCGCCCCCACGCTGGGCGACCCCGAGGGATTCTCGGCGCTGGTGGCCGAGATGCACGCGGCCATTGAGGGGCTGGCGGCGTTGCCCATCCCGGTGATCGCCGCCATTGACGGCTGGTGCATCGGTGCGGGGCTGGAGCTGGCCTCGGCGTGTGACGTGCGGATTTGCAGCGCGGGCGCCCGCTTCAGCCTGCCGGAGGTCAAGCTGGGCATCACCGCCGATCTGGGGGGCCTCCAGCGCCTGCCCCACCTCATCGGACGGGGCCGGACGGCGCACCTCGCGCTGACGGGGGAACCCATCGACGCGACCACCGCCGAACGCTGGGGTCTCGTCACCGAAGTTCATACGGATGCGGACACGCTCTATGCCCGTGCCGATGCGCTCGCCGCCCACCTCGCCGCCCTGCCCCCGAGGGCGCTGGAAGGCACCAAGCGGACCCTGCACGACGGCCTGCCGCACGCCGAAAGCCTCGCCGCCGCCGTGGAGTGGAACGCCCGGCACATGACGGCGGACGCGCTGCTGAGCGCCATCAAGAAAGCCTGACCCCCTCCACCTCTTTCCAAGGAGCCTTCCCATGACCCAACCCCACGACCCCGCCACCACCTTCCGCCCCGACCTGCTGCGCGGCAAGCACGCCCTGATCACGGGCGGCGGCAGCGGCATCAACCTCGGCATCGCGCAGAGTTTCGCGGCCCACGGGTGCGCCGTAACCATCCTGGGGCGCAATCTGGAAAAAGCGCAGAACGCCGCCCGTGGCATTGAGGAAGCGGGGGGCCGTGCCCTGGGCGTGTCCGCCGACGTGCGCGACTTCGCGGCACTTCAGGCGGCGGCGCAGGCGGGTGTGGACGCCTTCGGGCCGCTCGACATCGTGCTGGCGGGGGCGGCGGGGAACTTCCCGGCTCCGGTGGACGGCATCTCGCCCAACGGGTTCAAGACCGTCGTGGACATCGACCTGCTGGGCACCTACAACACCATCAAGGCGTGTGCGCCGCACCTGAAGACGCCCGGCGGGACCATCCTCTCCATCAGCGCCTACGGGGTGCCGGTGCCCATGCAGGCGCATGTGGTCGCGGCGAAGGCGGGGGTGGACGCCCTCACCCAGACGCTGGCGGTGGAGTGGGGCCTGCGTGGGGTGCGAGTCAACGCGATTATTCCCGGTCCCATCGACGGCACCGAGGGCATGGCCCGCCTCGCCCCCGACGAGAAGACCCGCGCGGCCTTTACCCGCACCGTGCCGCTGGGCCGCTTCGGGGTGCCGCAGGACATCGCCAACGCCGCCCTTTTCCTCGTTTCCGACGCCGCGAGCTACGTGACGGGTGTGATTCTGCCCGTGGACGGCGGCCAGAACATGCTGGGCGGGGCGCCGCAGTACCAGATGTACCTGGGGATGCAGGAGGCCGAAGGGCGCAAGCAGAAGGCAGAAGGCTAAAGGCAGAAGGCGGGGTCGGCCTTGGCCTTCTGCCTTTTGCCATCCGCGCCCTGCCCTATCCTGCCTCCCGTGCGCCGCGTCCTCGCCCTGCTTCTGCTGCCCCCGGCTCTGGGGGCGCTGTCGCGGGCGCAGGCGCCGCCACCTTCCACGCCCGTCCACGTCACGCTGACCCGTTCGCCGGGCCTGAGCGCCGACGTGCGGCGGGCGCTGTCGGACATGCCGCCCGGCGTGCGGCTGGGGCTGCTGGTCCGTGACCTGGAGACGGGCGAGGTGCTGGAGGCCCGCGAGGACACCCTGTCCCTGATTCCCGCGAGTACGGTCAAGCTGGTGACGGCGGCGGCGGTGCTGCTGGACCGAGGCGACGCGGGCTGGTGGAGTACCGAGCTGACGGTCCTCGCCGCCGAGCAGGGCCGGGCGCGGGTGTCCCACCTGACGCTGCGGGGTGGGGGAGACCCTACCCTGAGCGCCTCGGACGGCCCCAACAGCCTGCGGGCGCTAGCGAGACAGGCCTACGCCCGTGGCCTACGCGAGGTCGGCGCCGTGCGGCTGGATGAGAGGCGGCTGAACGCGGCGGCCTGGAACGACCTCGTGCTAGGGGTGCCCATGACTGCTGTGGGGCTGACCGACTGGTATGCCTCGCCCCCCACGTCGGCGGCGCAGGCCCGTGCGTGGGCAGGAGCGGCGCTGATTCGGGAACTGCGGCGGGCCGGGGTGCGGGTGCGCTCGGATGCGGTGGGCACGGCACCCCGTTACGTCCCCCCCGTGCCGCCCCTGCGCCGGGACAAGCGGGGCCGCTTCCTGCCGCCCGATCCCCTCATCCCAGTAGCCCAGCGGCCCGAGCAGGCCGTCGCCTCCGTCCGCAGTGCGCGGCCTTTCCGGACGCTGGCGAACGTGCTGCGGCCCAGCGACAACCTGCGCTCTGAGGAACTGCTCGCCTCCCTCGCCTCCCCGCCCGGCACCCTGACGCGGGCGCTGGGGCGCGAGTGGGCGGCGCTGTGGCAGCTCGGGGTGGACACCTCGGGCGTGGAACTCGCCGATGGTAGCGGCCTGAGCCGCGACAACCGCCTGACCGCGCGGGCGCTTGTTGATCTGCTGGACCGCATGTATGACGTGCCCTACGTGCGGGGCGAGGCGCGGGCCGAGGTGCCGGGCCAGACCTACCGGGCGCGGCGCAACGCCTTTGCCGAGGCGCTGCCGCAGGCGGGGGTAGGGGGCGACAAGGCGGGGCGGGGCGGCACCCTCGCGCTGAGAATGCAGGGCACCGGTCTGGACGTGCGGGCCAAGACGGGCACGCTGCCGGGCGTGTCAGCACTGGCGGGATACGTGACGGCGGAGAGCGGGCGGGTGCTGGGGTTCGCCCTGCTGATGAACGGGCCGCGTGAGACGCCGATTCTGACCCTGCGGGCAGTGCAGGATGAGGTGGTGGAGGCGGTGGCGGGGCGGTATTGAGTGGGGGCCGGGCATCTTGATTGCGGCTTACCCCAGCCCCCCTCCCCGGAGGGAAAGGGGGAGCGGCGCTGCGCTAGGCAAAGGTCGTCCCCCCATCTGGACGCGTGTCTAACCCCGCCCCCGTTTCCCCCTCCGCGCCATCCTCTGCTGCGCAGCTTTGCAAGTCCGCCCAAGTGAAAGGCCTCGGCCCTGACGCGCCGAACGGCCTGTCTGCCTGGACGTTAGGCTTACGAGGCGCGGACGCTGAGGTCGGCTGACACAGAGAGAAGACAGCTTATGCAACAGCAGGTCAATGTCTACTCCTCCCCCCTTGTGGGGGAGGCTGGGAGGGGGTGGCCACCGCAGGTTGCCCTCGTTCCTGCACGGCGACCGTCCCGTCCGCAAACTCCAGCGTCAGCCGCTCCCCCGGCCCCACCCCCGCCGCCCGCGTCACGGGCCTCCCCGCCTCGTCTCGCACCAGCACGTAGCCCCGTGCGAGGGTACGCTCTGGCGTGAGTCCCAGCGCCTGCCGCATCAGGGCGTCGGTATTCAGGCGGGCAGTGTCGGCCTGTCGGCGGGCGCTTCCCAGCACCCGGTCCAGTGCCCAGCGCGACCCGGCTTCGGCATTCACGAGGGCTTCCCGGCCGTGGGCGCGGATGCGGCGGGCATCTTCCTGAGCTTGGGCGGCAGCGGCCGCCACGGTGCGGACAATCAGGGCGGCCGCCTTGCTGGGCGTGTCGGTGCGGGTGTGGGCCACCTCGTCGGGGAGGGTGTCGTCGCGGGCGTGGCCCAGGCCCGTGATCACCGGGGCCGGAAAGGTCGCCAGGGCACGCGCCACCGCGAGGTCGTTGAGCCAGGCGAGATCGGTCACCGCCCCACCCCCGCGAATCACGACGAGCGCGTCCAGCGGTTCATCCTCGTGCGCGGCCCGCGCCTCGGCAATCGCCGCCGTCAGGCTGTCCGCCGCCGCCGCTCCCTGAAAGGTCGCCTCCAGATACACGAGGTCCAGCACGCCCGCCGCCTCCAGCGCGTCCACCTCGCGCCGGAAGTCGCCCAATCCCGCCGCCCCCTCTGGGCTGATGACCGCCACCCGCGCGAAATCGGTGGGGGCAGGCAGGGTGCGGTTCAGGCCGTAGACCCCCTCGCGCACCAGCGTCTCGCGGAGGGCGTCCAGCCGCAGGGCCGCGTCTCCCACGGTGAATTCGGGCGCCACATCCAGAACGTTCAGGGAAAAGCCGTACTGCGCGTGGAACTCGGCGGTGCAAAAGAGCAGCACCTTGAGCCCCGCCGTCAGCCCTCCGCCCCCAGTCACCCGGCGGAACTTGCCCTCCAGCGCGAAGCGTTCGCGTGCCCACACGGTCGCGCGGCACTTGGCGACCTCCGCGCCGCCGTCGAGTTGCACGAGGTCCAGGTAGAGGTGACGGCGGTCGGTGAGGCTGGCGATTTCCGCCCGCACCCACACGGCGCCCGGCACCCCCCGCGCGATGACCTGCTCGACGTACCCCAGCACGTCCACGAGGTCCAGGAACTGCTCGGGCGGGCGGGTCGCGCCCTTCTTGCGGCGCCCGGTCACAGCCGCTCCGCCAGCAGGCGCCCGGTCACGGCGGCGCCCACCCCCAGCCCCACGCTGAGGACCGCGTACAGCGCCGCCGTGCCTCCCGCGCCCCGGCTCAGCAGTCCGTCCAGTTCCGCGCTGAACGCCGAGAAGGTCGTGAAGGCCCCCAGCACCCCGGTCCCGAAGGCCAGCCGCCCCGCTTCCGGCCACACGCCGCGCCCCACCAGCCCCAGGGTCAGGCCCAGCAGCAGCGACCCCACCACGTTGACCAGCAGCGTGGGCCAGGGCCACCCACCCCGCGCGGCCAGCGGCGCCAGCCCCAGTCCGACCCCGTAGCGGGCCGCCGCGCCCAGGGCACCGCCCGCCATCACCCACAGCCACGCGCTCACAGCTCCCAGGGTACGCCCCAGCCGGGCGCGTAGTCTGGAGGCTGATGATCCGTGCCCGCACACTGGAAGGCCAGGACCTGGACTGGCAGGGCCAGACCCAGGGCGTCTGGGTAGACGCGCAGGGGGTCACCCCGGAAGAACTTGCCCGGCTGCGCTCGGCCTTCAGGCTCAATCCCCTCGCTGTGGAGGACGTGCTGGAGCGTGGGCACTGGAGCCGCGCCGAGGCGTACCCCGAGCACACCTTCATCACCGTGCGCTCCTACGCCCGCCCCGAACAGACCGACGAGTTCACCGAGCGCGTCAGTGTCTTTCTCTTTCCGGAGGCGGTCCTCACGATGGGCCACGGTCCCACCCGCGCCGTGCAGCAGGTCTGGGCGCTCCTGGGCCGTGAGACGGTCAACACGCCGCCCGAGGTCACCTATGAGCTGCTCGACCACACCGCCGACACCTTTTTCACGCTGGCCGATACGCTGGAGACGCGCGTGGACGATCTGGAGGAGCGGGTCTTCACCCATGTTCGGGAGAACCCGGTCGCGGACGTGTTTGACCTCAAGCACCTGCTCGCGCACGCCCGCCGCCTCGCCTCGGACGCGCGGGAGGCCGCCATCCTGCTGGCCCGGCACGCGGACGGCTCGCCCGCCGATCTGGTGCGCTACCGCGACGCGCAGGACTCCTTCGCGCGGGCGGCGGGGCGACTCGACACCCTGCGCGACCACCTCACCAGCCTGCTGGACCTGCACCTGAACCTCCAGAGCCAGCGCATGAACGAGGTCATGCGGACCCTGACCGCCGTCAGCGTGGTCTTTCTGCCGCTGACCTTTCTGGCAGGCGTGTGGGGCATGAACTTCAAATACATGCCGGAGCTGGCGCAGCCCTGGGGCTACGCGCTGGCGTGGGGCAGTTTCCTCTTGATCGGCGGGTTGCTGGCCGCCTACTTCAAGCGGCGGGGGTGGTGGTGAGGGACCACACGATGCCCCCGCCCCGGCAGCGGTGCAGGCGGCCGGGACGGGGGATCAAGGGACGCGGGCGTTTGGCGAGGCCCGGTTACTGCACGAAGGCGTACCGCACACGCAGTTCCGAGAGGGCGCCCACGACGGCACCGAAGCGCAGCTCGACGCTGTCGAAAGGTTTGCTGGTCTGGAAACTGACCGCTTGGAGGTCGCCGCCGGGAGCGAGCAGCGCGAGGTCGAGCAGCCCTGCCCCGGTCCGGGTTTCCTGCACCTGTCCCCCCAGCAGGGTGACCACAGTCAGCCCGGAGAGAACGCCCGCGTCCAGCAGGCTTCCTGCCCGGCGGACGACAAATCCGGCCCGCTGCCCGGCCGTCCGGGGCGCTGTGCCGATGACCCGCAGGTAGGTATCGCCGAGCGCTCCCACCGTCAATTTCATGGAGGCTTCGTCGCTCAGGTCGGCGTTGATCACGTTGGCGGCGTTGTCCACCGAGCACAGCAGGCACAGTTCGCTCCGGCCCGAGTTCACGGTGTAGGCGCTGCCCGTCAGCGGCTGGCGTCCCGTGGTCTGGTCCACCGTCACCGTGATGGTCGCGCTGACCGCGTTAGAGACGTTGCCCGCCGCGTCGTAGGCCCGGACGCTCAGGGTGTGCGTCCCAGCCGACAGGACCGGCAGCGGCGTATCGAAGGAAACCGTCTGTCCCGGCGCGACCGAGAGGTTCGTCTCCAGGCCGTTGTCCACGGCGTAGGTCACGCGGGTGACCCCCAGGTTGTCGCTGGCCGTGCCGGTAAGGCGCACCGGGTTGCTGGTGGTCGCCCCACTGGCGGGCGAGGTCAGGGTCACGCTGGGGGCCACCGTGTCGCCCGGCGTGCCGGTCCCGCCTCCTGTCACGGTAAAGGTGCGGCTGGCTGTCGGGGAGACATTTCCGGCCGCGTCATACGCCTTGACCGTCAGCGTGTGCGCTCCGGCTGGCGGAGACGGCAGGGTGAAGTCGAGGTCCACTGCCAGACCTGGCGTGATGGGCACCGCCGTCTCGGGACCGTTGTCGAGCGCGTAGACGACGCGGGTCACGCCCTGGTTGTCGGTGACCCGGCCCTGCACTCTCACCGGCGCCGTGACGCTGGCGCCGTTGGTGGGCGAGATCAGGGAGACGCTGGGCGCCTGGGTATCACCGGGCTGGGTGCTGGGCGGGTTGACGGTGAACGTGACCTGCACGGGGCTCGAGGCATTGCCAGCGGCGTCGTAGGCCCGCAAGCTGACTGTCTGCGTTCCTACCGGGAGGGAAGGCAGCAGGGTGTCCAGGTTGACCGTGGGGCCGGGCGTCACGTCCAGCGCAACCTCGGGTTCGCTGCCGAGCTGGTAGGTGATGCGGGTCACGGCCTGATTGTCGGTTGCGGTTCCGGTCAAACGCACGGGATTTTGCACACTCGCCCCGGCAGCGGGAGAGGTCAGCGTGAAGGTGGGCGCCTGCGTGTCCGCAGGTGTGCCCGTGCCGCTGCCGGTCGTGACCGTCACGGTGCGGGCCACCGAGGTGCTGTTGCCTGCCGCGTCATAGGCGGTGACGGTCAGGATGTAGGTCCCCGCCGTAAGGCCGCACAGACACAGGCTCTGGCTGATGGCGCCGTCCGCGGGCAGGGTCAGCACCTGTTCATTGCCGTTGCCGAAGCGGTACGTGAGGCGGCTGAGCCCCACGTTGTCGCGGACGGTCCCCTGAAGAAGCAGGCTGCCACTGGCCGTGCTGCCTTGCTGCGGCGAGGTCAGGTTCAGTGTCGGCCTGACGGTGTCCTCTGAACCTGCAGGGGGCTGGGGGTTCGGGCCAGGGCTGGGAGTCTGGGTACTACAACTGGCCAGCAGGGTTAGGGTCAGCAGTGCGGCGGCGCATCCATATCGGGAAGGGAGAAGGGCCATGATAGTCTCCTTGATCGGGAATGAGGACTTCTGCGGACCACTCCACCCCGGCTTGGTCCTTCGGGAACTTGGTCTGGGAAAACGGCAGTGTCCGGATACCGCAAAGCATTCACCCCGCTTAGCGCGTAATGAGGCGAACCGGGGATCTTGGGGCGCTCACACAGCTCGCGTGCACCCCGTGACCGAATTGGGAACACCCTGATCCAGAGATGTCCGCTTCGGTCAACCGCTCTGCTCTGCAACTTTGCAAATCCGTTTGGGTTGTCCAGGGTGTGTCCCTGTTGGGCCGGAATCCGTCTCAAAACAATGAACGTCATCTCACCGGAAGGGGAATTCCCCGAGCCGGTTCCATGCCTCCTTTCGCAACGGGTTATGGCTGAGCGGTGCCGCACCCACCAAGAAGCGTGGGGGCTGCTGCCATAACACAGCGGGGGCTAATGACACACCAGTCCGGTATGTCCCGAGTCGGTCGCACCACTGGCTCCACCCGTTCCAGGTGCCCGTATAAGGAACGAGGTTTCACAGCCCCTCGGATAGCACCAGATTGTGGCTATCCACCCACAACCTAGAGGGGCAGGCAAAACCAATGATGAGTTGACTCATTAGCTGGAGTTGCACACAGACTCATGTGGTCTAAAGTGCGGTGGGTCCTTCGATGCGGAAATTCGTTCCTCAAGGGCGTCCGTGCGGCTCGTTTCCGGGTCAGTGGCTCTTGGCGTCAGACCCGCTCCAGCCGTTGGTGAGGCTCCGGGGGCAGTTCTGCTCGCACCACGTCACCTGGCCTTACCACGCCTCCCGTCAACACCACGCCCATTACCCCCGCCTTGCGGACCAGCCCGCCGTGCTCGTCGCGTCCCAGCACCGCCGCGAGCAGTCCCGGTTGAAAGGCGTCGATCTGGCCGCAGGGGTTCCGCAGGCCCGTGACCTCCACCACGGCTTCTCCGCCCAGATGCAGGCGGGTTCCGGTGGGAAGGCCCAGCAGGTCCAGGCTCCGCGTCAGCAGGTTCTCTCCCAGGTCGCCGGGGCGCACCGTGAAGCCCTGCCAGGCCAGTTCCTCCAGCAGTTCGGCGTGGATCAGGTGAATCTGCCGCAGATTGGGCTGGTCCGGGTTCTGCGCGACCCGCGAGCGGTGCTTCACCGTGTGGCCCGCGTGCGCGTCCCCCTCCACGCCCAGGCCCGCGAGGAGGCGCACCTCCGGCTGGGGTGCCTTGCTGAAGCCGTGCTCCGGGCTGAGGCTGACCGCCTCCACCCTGGGGGTCACTCCAGCGCCCCCACTCCCGTCAGGTGCCGCCCCACGATCAGCGTGTGGATGTCGTGGGTCCCCTCGTAGGTGTCCACCGTTTCGAGGTTGAGCATGTGACGGATGACCGGATACTCGGTCGTGATGCCGTTGCCGCCCAGCAGCTCTCGGGCGAGGCGGGCGCCTTGCAGCGCCACCCGCACGTTATTCCGCTTGGCATAGCTGACCTGCGCGTAATTCATGCGGCCCGCGTCCTTCAACTGCCCCAGCCGCCACGCCAGCAGCAGCCCCGCCGAGTGGTCGGTCGCCATCCTCACCAGCTTGTCCTGCACGAGCTGCCGCCCCGCGATGGGCTTGCCGAAGGTCGTGCGGCTCCCCGTGTACTCCAGCGCCGTCTGAAGCACCGCCTCCAGCGCCCCCATCGCTCCCCACGCGATCCCGAACCGGGCGGAGGTCAGGCACGAGAGGGGCGACTTCAGGCCCCCCGAGCCGGGCAGCAGGTTCTCCGCCGGAATGCGGCAGTCCTCCAGCACGATCTCGCCCGTCACCGAAGCCCGCAGGCTCATCTTGCGCTTGATCTCGGGCGCGTGGAAGCCGGGCGCGTCGGTCGGCACGATGAAGCCGCGCACCACGCCCTCCTCGTCCTTGGCCCAGACCACCGCGAGGTCGGCGGCGGGCGAGTTGGTGATCCACATCTTGCTGCCGTTCAGGACGTACTCGTCGCCGTCGCGCCGGGCACGGGTCCGCATCGCGCCGGGGTCGGAACCGCCGTCGGGTTCGGTGAGGCCGAAGCAGCCGATCAGCTCACCGGAGGCGAGGCCGGGCAGATACTTCCGCTTCTGTTCTTCGCTCCCGTAGCTATAAATCGGGAACATGACAAGGCTGCCCTGCACGCTCGCCGCGCTCCGCAGGCCGCTGTCCACCCGCTCCAGCTCGTACATCATCGCCCCGTAGGCGCTGTAGCTCGTGCCCGCGCCGCCGTACTCCTCCGGCGTGGTCGGCCCCAGCAGGCCCATCGCCCCGAACTGGCGCATCACGTCGCGCACGGGCAGGGTGCCCTCGTCCCACCACTCCGCGATATGCGGCATAAGTTCAGCGTCGCAAAACGAGCGCACGCTCTCGCGGATGAGTTTCTCGTCGGGGGAGAGGAGGTCGGAGACGGCGAATTCGTCGATCATGGGGGGCTCCGGGGGGTGGGGAGTGGGGTGTGGATGGCGGGGAACGCGCCGAGTCTACGCGCCGGGGAGACGGTAGATGCGGCGGGCGTTGCCGTCGGTCACGCGCTCCAACTCGGCGGGGTCCATCCCGCGCAGGCCCGCCACGAAGTCCAGCGTGTGCCGCACGTAGCCGGGGCGGTTGGGCTTGCCGCGCCTGGGCACCGGGGCGAGGAAGGGGGCGTCCGTCTCCAGCAGCAGGCGGTCCAGGGGCACCACGCGGGCGGCCTCCTGGATCTCGCGGGCGTTCTTGTAGGTCGTATTTCCCGCGAAACCGAAGTAGGCACCGCGCTCCAGCCCGAACGCGAGCAGGCTGGAGTGCCCCGAAAAGCAGTGCAGGATGACGGGCACGTCCGGCCCCGCCGCGAGCACGTCCATCACGCCCCGGTGGGCCGAGTCCTGCCCGGCCTTGTCGCGCACGTGAATGACCAGCGGCTTGCCCACCCGCCCGGCGAGGTCAAGTTGCCACTCGAAGGCCGAGAGTTGCGGCCCCCGCCGCGTCTCGTCCCAGTAGTCGTCCAGCCCGCTTTCCCCGATGCCGACCACACGGGGGTGGAGGGCCAGGGCTTCGAGGTCGGTGCGGGCGTCGGGGCTGTCATCTTCTGTACTCGTCGGGTGCAGGCCCACGGTGGCCCACACGTCGGGGAACTGTTCGGCGAGCGCCACTGCCTTTCGTGCGTGCTCCGGCCCCGCGCCGATGCAGACCATCCCGGTCAGGCCGAGTTCCCCCCGCGCCGAGGCCGGGTCGTCGAGGTAATCGAGGTGGCAGTGGGTGTCGATCATGGGGAAGAGGGTACGCGCTGGGGGCCAACCGGAACCTCGCCGCCCGTCACCCCGTACCCTGGCCTATGGAATACCGCCTCTTTCCCGAAGTGACCGAGGAACGCACCGCCGCTGGCCTGAAGTTTCAGGTCGTGGAGTACGAGGCGCGGCCCGCCTACCCGCCGCTGGAGGGCTACCTGGAGCCGGTCAACCGCCCTGGCCGCTCGCGGCAACTCGCGATTCACACCGACGGGTCGGGGGCCGTCACTCTGGAGCCGGGCGCCCTGCAATACCTGCGCGGCGAGATCGAGATGGAGGCGACCCGCAGCGGGGGCAGTGGCCTCGGCGGCTTCCTGCGCGGGGCGGTCTCGTCGGTAGGAAGCGGCGAGGGCCTCTACAAGACCGCCTACCGGGGCGCGGGCGTGATCTACACCGAACCCACCGGGCTGCACTTTCTGCTGGACGAACTGACCGGCGAGGACCTGATCGTGGACGACGGCGCCTTTGTCGCCTGCGCGGGCGACATCACCGTGGGGCGGCACGTCAACGCCGGATTCGCGGCGGCGGTCGGCAGTGGCGAGGGCCGGGTGCAGCCCAAGTTGTCGGGCCGGGGCCTGTTCGCCCTGCAAAGCCCCGTGCCGCCTGCCGAGTTCCAGATCGTCGACCTCCGGAACGAGACGCTGAAGGTGGACGGCAACCTCGTGCTGGCGTACACGGGCGGCCTGACCTTCAGCGTGGAGCGCAGCAGCCGGGGCCTGATCGGCAGCGGGCGCACGGGCGAGGGCTTCGTGCAGGCGTACCGGGGCACCGGGCGGGTGTGGCTCTCGCCCACGCTGCCGCTGCACCGCCCGGCGCTGCCGTCCGTCCTGTCTGGATAAAGCAGGACAGGAGCCGTGGGCTGTGGCGGACACCCACAGCCCACCTGCACTGTTCCTCACCCCCGTCAGGGGAATGCCACCACTCTCATGAGGGGGGGGCGCTAAAGTGCGCCCGTGCTGAGAACCGGGGTGTATGCGCTCGTGGCGCTGGCGGTGTTCGCGCTGGTGTTCTCGCGGACGCCGCCCTCGCAGGCGGGGCCGGACACCGGAGCGCGGCTGAGTGATGTTCAGCTCAGCCTCTACCCGGCCCGCGATCCGGGAGCGGTGTGGCGCTTTTCGGCCGAGCGGGTGGTCAGTGACCCCCTGCGCGGGGAGACGCGGCTGACCGGCCTCGCGGACGGCGGGCGCTGGCTCAGGCCCCAGGGCGGAGGCGCCCCGGTGCTCGACGCCACGCTGGACGCCCCGGACCTCACCATCGACACGCAGGACAACCTGCTGACCCGTCAGGCCCAGGTCACCCTGGTGCAGCAGTGTGCTGATATCGACCTGCGCGGCACGCGCGAGCGGCCCGTGCGGGTGGAGCAGGGGTCGGGGTTCAGTGCGCCCGTCGCCCAGGTGGACTCGCCGTCCCTGGTGGCCCGGTTGACAAACCTGCGGATGACCTTCGACTTCCAGATCGAGGAAGCGGGCGAGGATTCCACCTTTGAAGGGGACCTCGACGCGGCCGAGACCTGCGAGAACGGCCGACGTATTCCCCTCTGACCCCCTTTGCCCAGGAGAACCGACATGAACAAGCGCACCGCCCTGATTCTGGCCCTCGCCGTCACGCCCGTGCTCGCGCAGACCGCCGCTGAGAAACGCATCATCAACATTCAGGGAGCGCCGCGCGGCGACCTGCGCAACGGGCCGCTGACCTTCACCGGCAGCCCGGTCAAGGCGACCGTGAGCAGCCTGCAAATCCAGGCGAAGCAGGCCACCCTGGCGGCCCCCGCCGGAACGCCCCTGACCAACGCCAAGGGCAAGCGCACCGCGAGCTTCAGCGACGACATCACCGTGAGCCGGGGCCGCCTGACCGCCAAGGGTGACAAGCTCGCCTACAGCGAGGCCAGCGGCCAGGGCGTGATGAGTGGCAACGCGCGGGCGACCTTCGTGCCCGACGACAAGTCGAACGGCGACACCGTGACCATCGCGGCCGGGCAGATGAGCCTCGACGTGGACAACAACGTGTCGACCTCGACCGGGAACGTGACCCTCAGGAACGGCATCCAGAGCGGCAAGGCCGACAAGCTCGTCTTCGACGAGGACCGTGAACTCGCGCAACTCACCGGTAGCCCCAGCCTGACCCGCGCGGCCAAGGGCAACCAGAAGGAACTGACCATCACCGGGCAGGAGGTCCGCGCCCGCACCGCCGAGAAGACCCTCTACGTGCGCGGCGGAGTCAAGCTGGTGCAGGGGACCCTGACCACCACGGGCAACGCGGTGTACTACGACGACAAGAAAAACGTCGCCTACGTGGTGGGCAACGCGGTCAGCACCGATTCCAAGACCAAGGTGACCGTCCGCGCCCCCGCCAGCGGCGCCCTGGAGCAGCGCACAGACCTCGGCCGCGTGCGGGCGCTGAACACCGCCTACAAGATTCCCACCGAGCAGTTCCAGCTGCGCGGCGAATAAGGAGCCTCTGCCGTGCCCCGCCGCCCCCTGCTGCTGACCTTGACCCTGCTGCTGGGGGCGGCGCTCCCGGTCGCGTCCTTCGCGCAGGAGACGCCCCCCACCCAGGCCCAGCCCGCCGAGCCCCAGGCGCCGGACGCGCCGCCGTCCGAGACGCCTGAGTCGCAGGACTCCGCGCCCGCCGAGCCGGGGGCCGAAACCTCCAGCCTGGAACTCGTGCGCCGGGGCGACGACGGGCAGGAGCGGCGCATCCGCATCGTGCGGACGGGGACCAGCGACGAGACGGGCATCTTCACGATCTGTAGCCCGCAGGACGATGAGCCGGAAGGGTCGCCCAACGTGGCCGTCTTCTCCGAGTCGGGGCCGGGCGGCGTGCAGATCACCATCGACCAGAACGTCATCCGGGTGCCGCTCGCCCTCGTCACCCAGCGCCCCGCCGAGGAGGGCGAGGGCAGCGACGGCCGTATCGAGGCCAGCGCCGGGACCGCCCGCTTTCTGGACGAGGTGCCGGAGGGCAAGACCGACCGCCTGAGCCGCTGCGCGGTGGAGGCCACGCCCCAGCCCGCGCCCGACACCGTGCTCGTCACCCAGGGCCGCACCGAGCTGAAGGGCCAGAAACTGGTCTACGACGAGACGGACGGGGTGGCCCGTATCGACGGCCCCATCACCTTCACCCGCCCCGGTGACGACGGCCCCCTGACCGGCCAGAGCGAGCGCATTGAGGTGGAGGTGGACACCGAGAAGACCGTGCTGATCGGCGCGGTGGTCCTGAGCAGTCCCGATGGCCGCGTCAGCCGCGCCGCCCGCGTGGAGTACGACGACGAGGCGAACCTCGCCCGGTTGATCGGCACCGCCGAGCAGCCCGCCGAGAGCACCCTGCGCGGCGACGTGCTGCGGGCCGGGGAGTTGCTGTACGACCTTGAACGCAACGAGGTGGTCGCCCGCGCCCCGGAAGGCGGCACCATCACCGGGGAGTTTCAGGACGAGGAACCGACGACGCCAGCCCCCCGAACGCCATAAGCCCCAGCCCCCCACGAGGGGGCTTTTTTACGTTAATTCCTCCCAGAACGCCCTAATCGCCTCCAGCACGACTTCCGGCCTCTCCAGATGTACGTAATGGCCGGGATGGTCCACCCACACTGCCCGGCTGCGGCCCGACAGGGTGATCCACTCCAGATGCCGGGCGCGGCGAGCGTGAAAGCGGGCGTCGAGTTGCTCCTGGGTGCGGCCCGGCGCTTCGGTGGGCGTGGCAGGACGATTCGGGGCGATCAGCAGCAGGGGAAGGTCCCCCAGTGCCCCCGGTGCCACCTCCTCCGGCCCGAATGGCGTCAGGGCGAGCGGCTCCGGCAGGGGCATGGGCGGCGGGGCGGTGAGGGGCGGCGGGGTCGGGTCCAGCAGCACGAGGCCGCCTGCCCGTTCCGGTCGCCGCCGGGCGTAGGTGGAGGCGATCATCCCGCCGAGCGAGTGCCCCACCAGGATGGGTGAACGCGAGGGCTGAAGGCTGTCCAGCACGCGGTCCAGCTCCGCATACACGTCAGCCCAGGTGTGGGGATGGGCGGGCAGGGGACTGTCCCCAATGCCCGCCCGGTCGTAGGTCACGACTCTCGTCCATTGGGCGAGGGTGGGGGCGATGCCGGGCCGGGGGTTGCCCTCCAGTCCCCGCCAGTGGGGCTGCGCCTCCTCCGGCGTGGCGACCGTCCACCACCACGTCAGAGGGTCGCCCAACCCGGAGAGAAGGATGAACGCCGGTTCCCCATTGCCCTGCTCCCGCAGCCCAGATGCCACCTATCCCAGCACCTTTTGCCCGGTCTCGCGCAAAACGCGGGCGCTGGCCTCCAGCCCCTCGCGTTCCTCTGGGGTCAGGACGGGGGTCAGGGTGGCCTCCACCCCCCGCGCCCCCACGATGCGCGGCAGGCTGAGGCTCACGCCGTAGTCGGGTGTGGGGGCGCTGACGGTCAGGACGGCGCGGCGGTCGTCCAGGATGGCCTCCGCAATGCGGGCGAGTGCGGCCCCGATGCCGTAGTAGGTCGCCCGCTTCCCGCCGATGATCGCGGCGGCGGCGTCGCGGGTGCCGGTGTCGATCTCCTCCTGCACCTCCGGCGTCCACTCCAGCCCGCGCGAGCGCATGAAATCGGCCACGGGGAGGCCCGCCACCGCCGCCGTGCTCCAGGCCAGCACCTCGCTGTCGCCGTGCTCGCCCAGCACGTAGCCGTGAACATGGGTGGCGTCCACCCCGGCCCGCTCCGCGATCAGGTGGCGGAAGCGGGCCGAGTCCAGCACCGTGCCCGACCCCAGCACCGGCTGGCTCGGCGCGAGCCGCCCGGCGAGGTCGGTCAAAAGGTCCACCGGGTTGGTGGCGATCAGCAGCACGGCGTCCGGGGCGTGCCGGGCCACCTGCGGAATCACCTCGCGGAAGATGGCCGCGTTCTTCTCCAGCAGGTCCAGGCGGGTCTCACCGGGCTGCTGGTTGGCGCCTGCCGCGACGACCACGACCCGGCAACCCGAGAGGGCCGCGTAGCCCCCGCTGCTCACGCGGGTACCGTGGCTGATGGGCGCGGCGTGGGCGATGTCCTGGGCCTCGGCCTGGGCGCGGGCCTCGTCGCGGTCGACCAGCACGAGGTCGCTGCACGAGCCGCGCAGGGTCAGGGCGTAGGCGGCGGTCGCCCCCACCAGACCTGAGCCGACGACCCCGACCTTCACCGCCCGTCTCCCGGCAGCCGCACGGTGAGCACCGGAACCAGGCTGCGGCTGATCAGCTTCTCGGCGCTGCTGCCCAGGAAGAAGTGCTCCAGCGCTCCGCGCGAGTGGGTGCCCACCACGATCAGGTCGGCTCCCCAGTGCTCGGCGGCGTCGAGAATCCCCGTCACCGGGTCGCCCACGAGCAGTTCGGCCTCCTCACCAGGTCCAGCCAGGGCCTTCAGGCGCTCGCCGTCCGCGCTCTCCAGCGTGTGCAGCAGCGTGGGGTCGAGCGCCGCCGGGGTCACGCCGCCCATCAGGTCGGGGGTGGCAGTCACGCGGGCGTCCGTCACATGCACCAGCCGCCGCAGCGCCCCCGGAAAGCGCAGGCGGGCCACTGCCAGGGCGTGGTCGGCTGCCGCCGAGAAATCGGTGCCGACAAGCACCCGTGAAAAGGGCTGGCCGCCCGCGCCGCCTTGTGAAAACACTGGCTCGGTCATGGGCCGACGCTACACCCGCCTCCCGGCATGCGCCCACTTTCTGAAGGCGGGGTAAAGGTCCGTTGCCCTCCGCAGGGGCAGACTGCCCCATGCACCTTCAGAGCCTCGGCGCGGCCCTCACCGTCACCGGAAGTGCCCACCTGCTGGGCGTGCGCGGCGGCCCAGTCCTCGTGGACTGCGGCATGTTCCAGGGCGGCGAAGAGCTGGAGGCCCGCAACCGCGAGCCCTTTCCCTTCGACCCCACCGAGCTTCAGGCGGTGCTGCTCACGCACGCGCACCTCGACCACATCGGGCGGCTGCCGCTCTTGGTGCGCCAGGGCTTCCGGGGGCCGGTGTACTGCACGCCCCCCACGGCGGCGCTGGCCGAGACGGTGCTGCTGGACTCCGCCCGCCTTCAGGTCGAGGGATACCGCCAGGACCTGCGCCGCGCCCGCCGCGTCGGCCGGGAGGACGAGGTGCCCGAGCCCCTCTACGACGAGGAGGACGTGCACCGCACCCTGGCCCTGTTGCGGCCCGCCTTCGCGTTCGGCGAGACGCTTAAGGTCGGTCGCTTGCGGGTCACGCCGGGGCGGGCGGGGCACATCCTGGGCAGCGCGTACCTGCGGCTGGAGGACGGCGACACGCGGGTGATTCTCTCGGGCGACCTCGGCAACCGCGAGAGCGGGCTGCAACTCGACTTCGCCCCGCCGCCCGAGGCCGACGCGGTGGTGATCGAGTCCACCTACGCCGACCACCGCCACCGCTCGCTGCCGGACACCCTGGCCGAGCTGCGCGACACCCTGCGCCAGAGCGTGCGGGCCGGGGGCAAAATCCTGATCCCGTCTTTTGCCCTCGAACGCACCCAGTTCATCCTCGCCGAGCTCAAGAACCTGATGGACGCGGGCGAGGTGCCGCGCATCCCTGTCTTCCTCGACTCCCCGATGGCGGCGCGGGCGACCCACGCCTATTTCGAGTTCGGGGACGAACTGATCCCGCCCGTGCGCGAGGCGTTGAAGCGCGGCGAGGACCCCTTCCGCCCCTCTACGCTGCACACGGTCCTGACCGGCGAGGAGTCCCGGCGCCTCAACCGCTACGACGGCCCGGCGATCATCCTGGCCGGAAACGGGATGATGACCGGGGGGCGCATCCAGCACCACCTCAAGCACCACCTCTGGAAGCCGTCCACCAACCTGATCATCGTGAGCTACCAGTCGCCGTCCAGCCTGGGCGGGCGCCTCGTCGCGGGGGCGGACACCGTGCGGATCATGGGCGAGGAGATCGCCGTCCGCGCCCAGATCCATACCATCGGGGGCTTTTCCGCCCACGCCGATCAGGACGACCTGCTCGCTTTTCTGGAGGCGGCCGGGCAGCCCCGCGTGTGGCTGGTGCACGGCGAGCCGGAGGTGATGGAGGCCTTCCTCCCCGTGCTGGAGGCCCGTGGCCTGACCGCCAACCTGGTGCCGGACCGCGAGCAGGTGGACCTGCTGACGACCACCTTTCCGGGAGGGCGCCCACCGGGAACGCCCCAGGCGGACGGGGTGGTGCGGCGGCCCGAGGAATAGCTAGTCCTGGGGAGAGCGCACCAGCCGCAAGCAGGCCGCGTAGACCTCGGCGGTGGCGCGGGCGTCTTCCAGGGCGTCGTGGGCCTGGTAAGTGATGCCAAAGTGCGCCGCGAGGTCGTCCAGAGAGGTGCCCACCTTGCGCGGCAGTAGCCCGGTGTGAATCAGAAACTGCGCCGTAATTTTGGTGTCCACCTGCCCACGCCGGAACACGGTGCCGAGGTCAGGCAGCAGCGGGCGCAGGAAGCCCAGGTCGAAGGCGAAGTTGTGCCCGCCCAGCATCACCCGGCCTTCCTCGGCAGCGTAGGCGCGGATGGCGTCGGCGACGGCCTCCGGGGGCTGGGCCTGGGCGTGGTGGGCCGTGAGGTCGATCCCGTTGACCGCCATCGCCTCCGCCTCCACGTCGTAGCTGTCGTGGCGCACCCGCAGGTGCAGGGGCCGGGTCACCTCGCCCGCCGGGGTCAGGGTGACCAGCCCGACGGTCAGCAGCGGGTGACGCCGGGGGTCGCGCCCGCCCGTCTCGGTGTCCAGAAAGACGATGGGCTGGGTCAGTCCCGCGAGACGCGGCGGTGGGTCGGGAAAGGGGGAGGAGGGGGGCGGGGCCATACTCCAGCGTGCCACGGCGGGGGCGGGGGGCAGGGTACACAAGCCTTCACCTTCGCCCGCTACTCTGCGGAGGATGAAGCGTCTCCTTCCCCTCGCCCTGCCCCTTCTGCTCGCGGCCTGCTCGGGCGCTTCCCTGGAAGGCGTCCAGACCTTCGAGTACAAGGGCGGTGACCACCGCACCGGCTCGCTGGTCTACGCCGAGACGCCCCCAGTGGGCGGCGCCCACAACGCCATGTGGCAGGACTGCGGCGTCTACGACCAGCCCCTCTACAACGAGTACGCCGTCCACAGCCTCGAACACGGCGCGGTATGGGTGACCTACCGCCCCGACCTCCCCGCGTCGGAGGTGACGGCCCTCAAGGAACTGCTCGACGGGCGGTCCTACACCCTGCTCAGCCCGCACGCGGGCCTGTCCAGCCCCATCGTCATGAGCGCCTGGAACGCCCAGCTCGCGGTGGACAGCGCCAGCGACGAGCGCCTGACGCCCTTTCTAGACAAGTACGAGCAGGGCGCCACCGCCCCCGAACGTGGCGCGGCCTGCTCGGGGGGGTACGGGGGCACCCAGTAAGGGCGGCTCAACCTTCTTCGCCGGTCGCCACCGGCCGTGCGTCGTCGCTGACCCAGTCGCTCCATGACCCCGCGTACAGGCGGTTGTCCGGCCCCAGCGGCACGCCTGCCAGCTCCCGCGCGAGCAGGTTGGCCGTGGCGCTGACCCCGCTGCCGCAGGAGCTGACGGTGGGGGCGTCGCCCGCACCCAGCCGCTCGGCCTGCGCCTCTGCGCCGCGCCAGTGCCCGCTTTCGTCCAGCGCCCCCGCCCACTCGCGGTTCACGGCACCGGGAATATGCCCCGCCTTGCGGTCCAGCGGCTCGGTCTCGCCCCGGTAGCGGGCGGGGGCACGGGCGTCGATCAGCAGGGTGCCCGCGTCCCGGTTCGCCACGTCCTCGGCGGTGGCGACCATGCCCGGCTGCACGTCCGGGGTAAAGGTGGTGGGCGCGTACTCGGGTTCGGTGGTGCTCACCTCGCCTCCCGCCGCGAGGTAGGCGGGCCAGCCGCCGTCCAGCACATAGACTTCGCGGTGCCCCAGCCAGCGCAGCAGCCACCACGCGCGGGTCGCGTAAAAACCCTGCCCGATGGAGGGATCGTCGTAGGCCACGACCACGCTGTCGTTGCCGACCCCCACGCTGCCCAGCCACGCTGCGAGCGTCTCCGGCTCCGGCAACGGGTGCCGCCCCCCCGCCCCGTCCGGCCGCACCGGGCCGCTGAGGTCCGTCTCCAGATCGGCATAGATCGCGCCGGGCACGTGGCCCTCCAAGTAGGCGATGCGCCCGACCAACGGGTCACTCAGGGCGTAGCGGCAGTCGAGGACGCGCAGGCGTGAGTCGTGCAGATGCTCCAGCAGCCACTCAACGGTCTTCAGCGGGGAAGAGGTCATGGCCGCAGGCTACACCGGGGGGCTGGGCCATCAACTGGACAATAAAAAAGCCGCCTCTTCGGGCGGTGATAAAAGTAAGATAGCGCGATATACGGTATGCGTCAAGAGCCGCTCACCCGGCGAAAGAAAGCCCCCTTCTCTGCGAAGGGGGCCTCGGGGCGTGGCCGTGCTACCGCGCCAGTCCCGTCGCGCGGCTCTCCCGGATCACGGTCACCTGCACCTGACCGGGGTATTCCATGTCCTGCTCGACCCGTCCGGCGATCTCGCGGGCAAGCAGGGTGGCTCCGGCGTCGGTGACCTGCTCGGGCTGCACGATCACGCGCACCTCGCGGCCTGCCTGAATCGCGTAGGCCTGCTGCACGCCGGGAAAGGCGACCGCGATCTGCTCGAGTTGCTCCAGCCGCCGCACGTAGGCTTCCAGCTCCTCGCGGCGGGCACCGGGCCGGGCCGCACTGATCGCGTCGGCAGCAGCGACGAGCACCGAGTACAGCGTCTCGCCGTTTTCCGGGTCGTGGTGGTGGGCAATCGCGTCGATGACCTCGGCGGGTTCCCCGAACCGCTTGGCGAGGTTGATGCCGATCTCGACGTGGGTGCCCTCGATCTCGCGGTCGATGCTCTTGCCCACGTCGTGCATCAGCCCGGCGCGGCGGGCCAGCCCCGCATCTAGACCCAGTTCGTCCGCCATGATCCCCGTAAGGTGTGCGACCTGCACCGAGTGCTTCAGGACGTTTTGGCCGTAGCTCGTGCGGAAGTACATCCGCCCCAGCAGTTGCACCAGCCCCGGCTTGAGGCCGACCACGCCCGCCTCGATGGCGGCTTCCTCGCCCTGGGCGTGCATGAAGGTCTTCATCTCGTCCTGCGCCCGCGTGACCATCTCCTCGATGCGGGTGGGGTGAATGCGCCCGTCCGCGACGAGGGCTTCGAGGACATGCCGGGCGACCTCGCGCCGCACCGGGTTGAAGCTCGACAGGATCACCGCCTCCGGCGTGTCGTCGATGATCAGGTCCACCCCGGTCAGCGCCTCGAAGGCGCGGATGTTGCGGCCCTCGCGCCCGATCAGTCGGCCCTTCATCGCGTCGTTGGGGATAGGCACCACCGACACGCTGAGCTGGGCACTCGTCTCGGAGGCCGAGCGCTGAATCGCCTGCGCGATCAGGCTGCGGGCGGTGCGCTTGGCCTCGGCGCTCGCGCGGCTCTCCATCGCCTTGACGCGGATGGCCTTTTCCTCCTCCAGCTCGGCGTCAAGCTGCCCCAGGATCTGCTCGCGGGCGGCTTCGGGCGAGAGGCCCGCGACCTCGTAGAGCTTCAGGTCGATCTGCCGGGCACGTTCGCCCAGCTCCGCTTCCTGCCCAGCCAGCGCCCGCAGTTGGGCTTCCAGCCGTTCCTCCAGGGCGTCGAGGCGTTCGCCCCGCGCGTCAAGCTGCTCGGCGCGGCGGTTGAGGCGCTCGATCTCGCGCTTGAGTTCGTCGCGCTCGCGGCGGGTTTCCTGGCGGTCGAGGCCGAGCGTCTCGCGCTCGCGGGCGGCTTCTGCCAGGGCGCGGGAGCGTTCGGCCTCGACCTGGGCGCGGAGGGTCTGAAGCTCCTCGCGCCCGGTATCCACGCTGGCGGCGGCCTGCCGCTCGCGGTCCTCGGCGTCCTGAAGGCGGCGGGCAGCGTCCAATCGGGTCTGCTCGGCCTGCGAGCGGAGCTGCCGGGCCTCGGCCTCGGCCTGGGTCAGAACCCGCTCGGCCTCGGCGCGGGCCTCGCGCTCCAGTAGGTCGTCGTGCGCCCGCTGCTCGCGGCGCCCCCGCGTGTGCCCGGTGAAAAACCCACCGGTCACCCCCCCCAGGAGCGCCAGAATGACAAACAGAATGGTCATGGTGGCTCCTTTGTCGTGCTGATGTTGACCAGAGGCGCCCTGTTCCTCTTGGCATCAAGGCGCCCCGAAACCGTGAAGCGTGAGGGGCCGTCCCTGGCCCCCACCCCGGCAGTGTAACGCCCGGCTCCGGCCCTCACGGGGAAAGCCTCCGGGCGCCGCATGAAGGGCATTCACCCCCCTGATCTCTGTCCGGTCAGGGGGGCAGGGGGCACCGCCGGAGCGTCAGTTCACCGCCCGGTCCAGCCCCGCCCACAGCTCCTTGCGCAGCAGAAACTTCTGGAATTTGCCGCTGGCCGTCTTGGGGAGGTCGTCGCGGAACTGGTAGTGCTTGGGCACCTTGTACCCGGCGAGGTGCTCGCGGACGTGCGCGGTAAGTTCCTCTGGGGTGACGGCGGCGCCCTCGTGCAGCGCGATGAAAGCGCAGGGCACCTCGCCCCACCGGGGGTCGGGATGGGCCACCACCACCGCCTCGCGCACGGCGGGATGGGCGTACAGCACGCCCTCGACCTCCACGCTGCTGATGTTCTCGCCGCCCGAGATGATCACGTCCTTGTTGCGGTCCCGGATCTCGATGCGCCCGTCGGGGTGCCGCACCGCCACGTCCCCGGTGTGGAACCAGCCGCCCTCGAAGGCTTGCTCGGTCGCCTCCGGGTTGTCCAGGTAGCCCGCCATGACCAGATTGCCGCGCACCATGATCTCGCCCAGCGTGTCGCCGTCGGCGGGCACCGGGGTCAGTTCGGGCGTCATCACCTCGACCTCCCCGGCGAGCAGCATCTCGAACCCCTGCCGGGCAGTCAGGGCGGCGCGGTCGGGCACGGGGAGCGCCCGCTGCGCCCCGGACAGTTCGGCGACCGTGATCAGCGGGCTGGTCTCGGTCAGGCCGTACACCTGCACGACCTCGAAGCCCAGGGCACTCATGTCCGCGATGGTGCGGGCGTGGGGCGGGCTGCCCGCCGTCGCCACCCGGACCGGGCGGGGGGTGGGCCGGGCAGTCGCCGGGTCGGTGATCAGGCTCAGCACCGTGGGCGCCGCCGCGAGGTGCGTCACCCCGTAGGTATGGACCGCGTCGTGGATGGCGTCCCCGCGCACCGCCGGAAGGGTTACGTGAGTCGCCCCCACCCCGAACGGCGCCCAGACGCCTCCCCAGCCGTTGGCGTGAAAGTCCGGCAGGGTGTGGAGGTACACGCTGTCCGAGTCGAAGTGCAGCGAGTACAGCACGCCCATCGCGTTCAGCATGGAGTTGCGGTGGGTCAGCATCACCCCCTTGGGGCTGCTCGTCGTGCCGGAGGTGTAGTTGACTGTGATGATCTCGTCCTCGTCCTCCAGCACGTAGGGCAGGGGAGAGCCGTCCTGCGCCGCCAGCCGCTCACTGAAGTCGCTGCCCCGGCCCATCGTCCACAGCGGGATGCCCAGTTCGCGGCAGGTGTCTTCCACTTTGGGAGCCAGCGTCACGTCGGCGAGGACCAACGATACCCCCGCGTGCCGCAGTTGAAAGGCATATTCCTCGGGTACCAGCCGGGTATTCAGCGGCACGAGCACGCGGTTCGCCCACGGCACGCCCGCGTAGGTCAGCAGGCCCTCGTGCGTGTTGGGTGAGAGGACCGCCACCCGCGCACGCGGCGGCACCGCTTCCGCCACCGCCCGCGCGAGGCGGTAGATGCGCTTGCCCCACTCGCGGTAGGTGAAGCTGGGGCCGTCCGGCTGGGTCACCGCGATCTCCTGCGGATACGTCTTCAGGCCGCGCCGAACGAGGTCCAGGGGGGTCAGGGGCGTCTTCATGGGGGGCACCTCCGGGGAGAAAGGCTCGGGTTATGGGTGCCTTTACTTTAAGCCCGGATGAAGGGGATGCGGGCGTTACACCCTGGGGAACGCCCCTCAGCCGCCGAGCCGCAGGGCCGCCTGCCACCCCGCCCGTGTGATCCGCGCGAGCACCGTGAAGGTGCCGTCTGGCCGGGGCCGCAGCACCGCTGCCTCCCCCTCGGCCAGCATCCACCCGGTGGTGAGGCGGAGGTTCTGTTCATGGGTGACGATCAAGGTGTTCGTACCCGTGCGGGGCGGCGTGCTCAGGAGGGCGCAGAGGTTGGTGACCACCCGCCGCCGGTCGGCCTCGGTCCCGGTACGGAAGTAGGGGTTGTTCAGGGCGGACGTGGCCGTTACCCGCCCGGCCAGCAGCGCGGCGCTGTCGCGGTTGCGGCAGTACTCGCCGCTCAGCACCGTGCCAAGGGGAATCCGCAGCTCCCGCAGCAGGCCCCCGACTGCCCGCGCTTCCGCCCGGCCCTGGGCACTCAGGAGGCGCTGGGTAGAGCAGTCACCGGGGGTCACGTCCGGCGCGTCGGCCCCCTCGGTGCCGAAGTGCCGGAAGTACAGCACCAGCCCCCCGGCCCGCAACTGCGCGAGCAGGGCGGGACTGACCTCCTGGGGCACCCCGACCGACTGGGCTGCGGCAGGGAAAAGCACGAAGGGCAGGGCCAGGCAAAGGCGGCGCATAAGCCAGCGTAGGCTCTCGACCAAGCGGACGACCGTGCCCAGCTCGCCCAAAAGAAAAAACCCCAGCCGAGGCTGGGGCTTCCTGCACGGGCTCGCGCTTACTTTTGCGCGTGCACCACGAGCTTCATCGGGATGCTGACCTCGGGGTGGGCGCGGTAGACGATGTCGTACTCGCCGATTTCCTTGACGGTCTTGGGCATCTCGATCCGGCGGCGGTCCACGTCGAAGCCGAGCTGGTCCAGCGCATCGGCCACGTTGCTGTGGGTCACGGCGCCGTAGATCTTGCCCTCGCCCGCACGGACGCTGAGTTCCACGGCCACGCCGTTCAGGCGGCTGGCGAGGTCCTCGGCCTGAGCCTTTTGCTTCTCCTGCTGCTTCTTGCGCGAGCGGAGCTGGGCTTCCAGGGTCTTCATGTTGGCCGCGTTGGCGGGAGTCGCCATGCCGCGCGGAATCAGGAAGTTGCGGGCGTAGCCGGGCTTGACGTTCACCACGTCGCCCGTCTGACCCAGGCGGCCGGGTTCCAGAAGGATCACTTGCATGCTCGTCACCCGTCCTTTACTTCCGGACCAGCTTCTCGGTGTAGGGCAGCAGCGCGAGCTGGCGGGCGATCTTGATCGTCTGCGAGATGCGGCGCTGGTGCTTGGCCGAGAGACCGGTGCGGCGGCGGGGAAGAATCTTGCCAGTGTCCGAAACGAACCGGCGAAGCATCTTCACGTCCTTGTAGTCGGTGATTTCCAGTTCCCCGATGGAGAACGGATCAACCTTGGGCTTGCGGGGACGCTTGGGTCCCTTGCCGCGCGGCTTGCGCTCGGCGCTGTTTCCTTGGGTCATGGGGTTCCTCTAAAACTGCGTTCCGGGCGTTTGGCAGTGGTTCAAGGGTCCAAGAGTCGGGGAGCCTGAGAAGGCCAGCTTCCTGGTTTTTAGACGCTCAGACCTGTTGACCCTTGGGCGCACGTGCCAGCGTGCTCAGAACGGCAGGTCTTCTTCTTCCGGCGGGAAATCGTCGAGACCTTGATCAATATCCAAGCCCCCCGAACGGGTCCCCGTGTTCGCCGCCCGAGCCGGTTGGCTCTGGGGACGCGCCTGACTGCTCGCGGTCTGCGTGCGAGGTCCGGCGGGGGTGGCTGCGGGACTGCCGGATGCGCCCGCGCCTCGGGAAAGGGCTTCGACTCGCGTCGCCTCTACTTTGGTGGAGTTGCGCTTGTTGCCGTCACGGTCGGTCCACGCCTCGTTCACGAGCCGTCCCTGCACCAGAATGGGGTCACCCTTGCGCAGGTCCTTCATGCTCTCGGCGAGGTCGCGCCACAGCGTCACGTCGATCCAGTGGGTCTTTTCCTGCTTCTGCCCTTGCCGGTCGTTCCAGGTCTCGTTCACGGCGAGGCCGAGTCCGAGCACCGCGTCTCCGGCGGGGGTATAGCGCAGTTCGGGATCGCGGGTCACGTTCCCGATAAGGACCACTTCGTTCATGCCGCTGCCCATGCGCACGCCGCCTCCGGCGTCCTGCACGAGTTCGGGCGCGTAGCCCAGTTGCTCCATACGCAGGGCCTTGACGCGCACCATGCTGCGCTTGCCGCCCTCCGGCGCTTCCCAGGACGAGTACTCCAGGCTGCCCTCGACCATCACGGCGTCGCCGCCCTTCAGGCCACGCTCGGCCTGCCACTCGGCAGGCTTGCCCAGAATGCTGACCCGGTGGTACCAGGGGAGCTTACGCTCGCGGCCGTCGTTGCCGACGATGTGGTCTTCCCCGGCCACGGTCGCCTCGAAGACCGCCGTGCCGTTGGGCGTGTAGCGGAGTTCGGGATCGCGGGCGAGAGCACCGATCAAAAAGACGTGGTTCATGCCTCGGGCCATAACTGGGTCTCCTTATTTGCTGGCGAAAAAACTTGGGACTTCTGGCTGGCTGGCGGATTTGGCCCTTGCGGGTTAACCGGAGCATAGCAACTCCGACCCCATTACGTCAATAACGTAATCAGGCCTTCTTGGTCTTCCACTCCGGGCGGTCCTTGACCACCAGGATGCGGCGCACGTTGTCGCGCAGGCGCAGGGGCGCGGCGATGGTCTGCTCGGGGTTGCCCCCGGCCCGGATGGTGTACATCAGGTAGTAGCCCTCGCGGTCCTTGTTCACGGCGTAGGCGAGTCGGCGGTTGCCGAGGTCGTCGAGGTTCATGATCTCGGCCCCGTTGCCGCGCAGGGTGTTCTCGATGTAGTCCTTCTCGATTTGCACCTGCTCGGCGCTGAGGTTGGGGTTCAGGATCAGGTTCAGGTCGTACTGGTTCATGGTTCACCTCGCTTTCGGCCGCGCGTGGCAAGGTCCAGCCTCGCCGGGCGGCGCAACTGGCTACTGTAGCAGAGTGCCCGGCGGGCCGCCAGAGCCACCCGGCGCAGGCCCCCGCTGGCGCCGTCCCGTACGCTGGGGCATGAGCAACGAGGGAACACAGAGCTGGATGGACGGCCTGCTCGACATCCTGCGGGAAGCGGTCGAGGGCGGTGAGCCGGGGCAGGGCACGGCCTTCCTGGACGGCACGGGGGCGGACGGCAGCGGCAACCACGGCCTTTTGGCAACGCTGGCCCGCCTCGGCGCGGGGGAGGCCAGCCGGGACGTGAACGGCACCTCGGTCGCGGGGCAGGCCCGGCACACGGCCCTGCATATGGAGGTGGTTGTGCGCTGGGAGCGTGATGGCGAGCGCGGCCCCTTCGACTGGAAGGGCAGTTTTCACCCGGCAGAGGTCAATACTCAGGACTGGGTCGGGCTCCAGGCGCGGGTGCGGCAGGCCTACGACGAGCTGGTGGCCTTTGCTCGCACGCAGGCAGACCTCCCGGTGACCGGGGACGCGACCGGGGGACTGACGGGAGCCATCGCCCACGTCGCCTATCACCTCGGCGCCATCCGGCAGATGGTCAAGGCGCTGGGGGCCGGGGGGTGAGCGGGGAGGTGCGTCCTTTTGTCGCCGGGGACGCGCCCGCCTGGGTGACCCTGTTCAACCGCGTGGCCGGGCGCCAGACCCCTCTGGATGCTTTTCACGTGGAGGAGGCCCGCCGTCATCCGGCCCACCTCAGCCGCCGCTGGGTGGTGGGCGAGGGGGAAGGGGTTCGGGGGCTGGCGCACCTCTACGCCTTTCCCTTCGATCCACCGGGCTTCCTGCATGCCAGTCTTCTCGTCACGCCAGAGGCGCGGGGCCGGGGAACGGGACGTGCGCTGTGGCAGACCCTGGAAGCTGCCGCCCGCAACCATGGCGCGACGGGCCTCGTCGCCGACGTGGCCGATACCGACCCGGAGAGCCTGGGCTGGGCCGGGCGCCGGGGCTTTCGCGTCCATGCCCACCGCTTCGCCTCCGAGCTGGACCTCACGACTTTCGACGAGACGCCTCACCTCCCGGCGTTGGCGCGGGCGGAAGCGTGGGGAGTGACTTTTCTGGACCTCGGTGGGGCCGATGAAGGGACCGTCGAGCGGTATCTGGGGTTCGTGGCCGACCGCCTCACCGAAACGCCCGACCTCGCCGGGCACCCCCGCTGGCCGCTCGCACAGGTCCGCGAGGCGTTGCGCCTGGACGAGAGCGGCTGCCCCGACTGGCTGGTTCTGGCGGTGGGACCGGGGGAACACTGGCTGGGCATGGCTGCTATGACTCCCCAGCGCAGCTTCGCCTATAACTTCCTCACGGCCACCCACCCGGAGGCAAGGGGCCGGGGCCTGGCCCTTCCTCTCAAGCTGCACGCCATCCGCCGGGCACGGGAGGCGGGCTTTTCCGTCCTGCGGACCAACAACCACAGCCAGAACGCGCCCATGCTGGCCGTCAACCGTCGTCTGGGCTTTCAGTCCCGGCCTGGCCGGTACGAGCTGCACCTGCCCCTGGCGGCTACTTCCGGCGCCTGAAGGGATTCCAGCGGCTCCCGGCGTCGGCAACTTCCGGCGTGGCGGGCGAACCTTCGACCGGCGCGTGCCGCCCGACGGGGCGCGGGGCCGGGGCTTCCGCTGGAGGCGTGCAGGGTTCCTCGATCTGCTCGCCCAGAGCCGTCAGCAGGGCGCGGCGCAGAGTCTCCGCCGTGGGCCGGTCACCAGGCCGCTTGGCAAGGGACAGTTCGAGCAGCCGGGCGACGGGCCGGGGCAACTCCGGGCAATGGGCCGATAGGGGCGGCGCGAAACGGTTGAGGTGCGCGGCCATCAAGTCCTCGTAGGTCTCGCCCTGAAAAGGCCGCGTCCCAGTCAGCACCTCGTGGGCGAGGACGCCCAGGCTGTAGACATCGCTCGCCGGACTGCTGAGGTCGCCCCGGTAGATCTCGGGGGCCATATAGAAGGGACTGCCGCTGGCGCACCCGCCCTGCGCTGTGAAGTACGCGCTGCCCAGATCTCCCACCGCGGCTCGCTCCCCGTCGAGGTAGACATTCTGCGGCTTCACGTCCTGATGAACCACGCCCAGCCCATGCAGGTAGGCCAGCCCGGACGCGAGGTCCGCGAGGAGGCGCAGCGGAGCCTGAACCGGCTGCGTCGCCCGCGCGTGCCCGGCCAGCGCGTCTGCCAGCGTGCCCTCCGGGTAGTGGTGCAGGGCGAGGTAGGCCCGCGCCCCGAACGGGCTGCCTGCATACCCGCGAATCACGTGGGGGTGCCGGAATTGCAGCGTCAGCCGTACCTCGTTGGCGAAACGTTCGGCGGCCTCCTGCTGCCGCAGCGTGCCCTCCAGCGGCACCTTGAGCGCCACCTCGCGCCCCTGCGGGTCCTGCGCCAGATGCACGAGCGAAGTCTGCCCCCGCCCCAGCACTTGCAGGAGGCGGTAGCCCGGAGGAGTCCGGTTGGAGGAGGGGGAGGGGCGCTCTGGGGTCATGGCAAGGGGCAAGCTGAAGGGGACCCCGTAAGTTCCCCTACAGTGTCCCCAGTCTAGAGCGGTGCTGTCACCGCAATCTGTCGAAATGTGGTGCGGCGTTACTCGTCGTCCCCCGCATCGTCGGCGGCGCGTTTGCCCGCCAACCATTCCAGCCCCGCCCACATCAGGTCGTCGAGATCACCGTCGAGGACATCGTCGGGATTGTGCTTCATGACTCCGGTGCGGTGGTCCTTGATGTACTGCTTGTCGAGGACGTAGGACCGAATCTGCGAGCCCCACTCAATCTTCTTCTGCTCGCCCCTGGCCTTCGCTTCCTCCTCCTCGCGCTTACGCATCTCGATGTCGTAGAGGCGCTGCTTGAGGATTTGCAGGGCGATCTCGTGATTCTTGATCTGCGAGCGCGTCTGCTGCGAGGCCACCGCGATGCCGGTCGGAAGGTGGGTCAGGCGCACCGCCGAGTCGGTCGTGTTCACGCCCTGCCCGCCCGCGCCCTGCGACCGGAACACGTCACGCCGCAGGTCGGAGTCGGGGATATGAATGTCAATCTCCTCCTCCGGCACCTCCGGCACCACGTCCACCGACGCGAAGCTGGTCTGGCGGCGGTTGTTGGCGTCGAAGGGCGACACCCGCACGAGGCGGTGAACCCCGTGCTCGGGGGCCATCATCCCAAAGGCCTTTTCGCCCCGGATGATGAACTCGATGCTCTGGTAGCCCGCCTGGTCGCCCGGCTGCTCGTCGAGGATGTCCACCTTGTAGCCCCGGCGCTCGGCCCAGCGCATGTACATCCGCGCCAGCATCCCGGCCCAGTCCTGCGCCTCGGTGCCGCCCGCTCCACCCTTGACCCGCACGATGGCGGGGGTGTCCGAGTGCTTCATCGTGAAGAGCGTCTCGCGGTAAAGGTCGTCCACCCGCGTCTGAAGGGAAGCCTGTTCCTCGGCGAGCATCTCCTGCTCTTCCTCACTGGCGATTTCCAGCATCTCCGAGAGGCCGCTGGCGTCACTCTGGAGAGACGTGTAGTCCTCCACGATGCGGCGCAGGCTTCCGGCCTCCTGGGTGACCTGCCGGGCGCGGCCCGCGTTGTTCCAGAGTTCGGGGTCGCTGAGTTCGCGGTCGAGTTCGTTCAGGCGCCTTGTCTTGCCGGGAATGTCAAAGGTACTCCCGGAGCGACGCCAGCTTTTCCAGCAGTTCCTGCATGGGCGTGCCTCCCTTCCGCGGGCTTCCCGTTGAGCGGGAGCGCGGGCTGATTGCCACCGGGGAGTATAGGTGAGCGCCCTGCGTGGGCAGAGGGCTGACGCCACCGTCTTCCTGCACAGGCCCACCCAGCCGCGGGTTTTGGTCGGATGCGAAGACTCGGGCGGGGGGTGTTGACAGACTTCAGGGTGGGGTGTATCTTTTCTGAGCCTCAAGCGAGGCGGGCAGCATGACAGGCGAAGAAGAGCGAGAGCAGGGCCACCTGACAGGGTGGTACACGCGGTCTCTCCCCCGAGAGACTCCAGACGTGTGAACGACCTTCGGGTCACGGTCTTCGGACCGAAGAAGCTCCTTCGGGAGCAGCCATGCGAACAAGCATGGATCAACACTTATCCACAACGGTCCGCTTGCGGACCGCGTTGGAACCATTTTATGGAGAGTTTGATCCTGGCTCAGGGTGAACGCTGGCGGCGTGCTTAAGACATGCAAGTCGAACGGTGACCTTCGGGTCACAGTGGCGCACGGGTGAGTAACGCGTAACTGACCTGCCCC